>JAMCWO010000337.1 GCA_023481165.1 Planctomycetota bacterium
CCCGCGGCCAGCGGTGGTGTGAACGCGTCTGGACGATGCTGGCGACCTGCCGCCAACAAAAGCGCCGCGTCTTCGAGTTCTTCTGCAACGCCCTCAACGCCCACTTCCAGCACGAAGCCGCTCCATCACTGCTGCCTTGACAAAAACTCGTGAACGGCTACCCACTTCTCCTCGGGCAGCGACGGCAACGGTGCGCACGTCACTGTGTCGATGGACAAGGGCCAGATCCAAAAGGACAGGGACAAAGCGGTGGACAAGGTGCAAGACCTGGGCCAACACGCGAAGGACCAGGTCGCAACGACGAGGCAGAAAGCTCAGGAATAGGCCGGCCCGTCGATGCTTTGCTTGCAGTTCGTCCCACGAAATACGCCCCGGTAGGGTTACACCCCATAGATCAGGGACTGGCTCATGGCGTACGATCTCTGAAACGACAGGGCGAAGAACGCAGCACAAGGAGAGAGTGTGAAGAGTGGGACGAGGCAAAAGACCATAGAGGGTGGCAAGAGCAGGGACGCTCGCCCATCGCTGCCGGCTGGCGACAAAGGCGCCAGCCGGCAATGAACGCGCGGTCAATGTTTCGTGATTCCCTGCTGACGAGGTGTATTGGCAACTGAAGAACAGTTGCTGGCTGTTTAGCGGTGGGTTCTCAGGGGGCCCTCGCCCACCTGCCACAGAGCCGAAGGGGCAATGATTTTTTGGAGAGAGAGTACAATGAACGACACGGGACTGTTGCAGCGGTATGCCGCGGGCGAAGAAGGAGCTTTCCAGGAACTCGTTGGCGAGTACAAGGACAGCGTATATGCGTTCCTCAGCACTTTCCTGAATCGGTCGGACCTGGTGGACGACGTGTTCCAGGAGACCTTCATACAACTGTACGTCAGTCGCAACACCTTCGATCTGTCGCGGCCGTTGCGTCCCTGGCTGTTCACGATCGCCGTGAATAAGGCCAAGGATGCTCTGCGCCGCGGGCAGCGAATCCACTCCATCAACCTGGGGAGCATGTTCGATAGCGATGAACACTCCATCGACGACGTCCTAAATACGCTGGGCTCTGACACGCACATGCCGCACGACGACCTGATCAAGGATGAGACGGCTGAGGCGGTGAAGCGGGTGATTTCACGAATGCCGGCAAAGCTCCGCAAGATCCTGATCCTGGCCTATTTCCACAAGTTCTCCTATGCGGAGATTGCCGGGATCCTGGGGATCCCTCTCGGCACGGTCAAGAGCCGGCTTCACACGGCAGTCGGACGGTTTGCGGAAGACTGGAATGCGTTGATGATGCACGAAATGGCCGATTGAACGGCGTACTCACCATCAGGCTACCCAAGATCAAAAAGGTCGAGACGGCTGCAATCCAGGTCAAGGGATAACCATCGGCACTGCTCACGAGAGTTGCGAGAATAACGCCGCTCCACGGGCACTGAAACTGTCGGGACATTGACCCTATGTCAGATTCTATCCCGCAGAAAGGTAGGGTTACACCCCATAAGCAGGGGCCAGCCCATAGCGTATTGTATATCTAATGCTGGCCTCTACGGAACAGTACGGGGTTAACGGAGTTGTCCTGACTGTAAGTTCCCGAGGAGGTCCGAGCCAAAAACGGAAACCCAATGGATAGGAGATTCACATCATGTCAAAGCAGAATTCGACCGTTGCGATCTTCAATGACCACACAGGTGCCGAGCGTGCCGTCAAGGAACTCCAGAAGGCCGGCTTTGATATCAAGAAGTTATCCCTCGTAGGCAAAGACTACCACTCGGATGAGCACGTGGTGGGCTACTACAACACGGGCGACCGTATGAGGTACTGGGGTAAGCTGGGCGCATTCTGGGGCGGTCTGTGGGGCTTACTCTTCGGGTCGGCCTTGTTCTTTGTTCCCGGAATTGGCCCGATCGTTGTAGGCGGTCCGATCGTAGCGTGGATCGTCGGCGCCCTGGAAGGAGCCGCCGTTGTCGGTGGCATCAGCGCTATTGGCGCGGCCCTGTATAGTATCGGCATTCCCAAAGACAGCGTGCTCAGATATGAGACCTCTCTCAAGGCAAACAAGTTCCTTCTGGTCGTTCACGGAACCGCTGACGAAGTGGAAAGAGCCAGTAGTATCCTGCAGGGTACGGGCGCGATCGAGACGACGGTTCACAAAGTCGAAGAACTGGCCACGACAGCGCCCTAAGACTGGAATCGCGGAGCGCCCTTGTTCAAAGGGCACACTTGACGTTGTCGAAGCTGACAGCACAGCGCAATGGGCGGTGAAGGGAGGAATCTCGGATGAACGTCCTTTTGATCTACCCCGAGTTCCCGGACACGTTCTGGAGCTTCAAGCACGCGTTGCCGTTCGTGGGCAAGCGGGCGGCGTTGCCGCCGCTGGGACTTTTGACCATCGCGGCCATGCTGCCGCGAGAATGGTCGCAACGCCTCGTGGACACGAACGTGCGGAGTCTGACGAAGAAAGACCTGGCTTGGGCGGACTGCGCGTTCGTCAGCGCTATGGCGGTCCAACGGGAATCGGCCCGTCGGATCATTGCCCGGTGCAAGGAGGCGGGTCTGCGAATCGTGGCCGGCGGGCCGCTGTTCCAGATCGAGCACGAGGAGTTCGGGACCGTGGATCATTTCATCTTGAACGAGGCCGAGTTGACGCTTCCGGCCTTTCTCACAGACCTCGCGCAAGGCAACCCGGAGGGGATCTATTCGTCCGCCCAGCACGCGGATCTGCGGCAAACGCCCGTGCCTCGGTGGGAGCTGCTGGATGTCAAACGCTATGCCAGCATGAGCATCCAGTTCTCGCGCGGCTGCCCCTTCAATTGCGATTTCTGCAATGTCACGGCTCTGCTGGGCCATCGAGTGCGAACCAAAACTGCCCAGCAGGTGATCGCCGAGCTCGACAGCCTCTACACGCGCGGTTGGCGCGATGAAGTCTTCTTCGTGGATGACAATTTCATCGGAAACAAACAGTTCCTGAAAAGCGATCTTCTGCCGACCCTCAGGGAATGGCGCCGGGGTAAAACCGGGCTTCTCTTCTTCACCGAGGCCTCCATCAATCTGGCGGATGACCAAGCATTGATGGAGATGATGGTGGAGGCCGGATTCAACCGGGTCTTCATCGGGATCGAGACCCCCGACGAGGATTGCCTGGCCGAGTGCAGCAAAGTCCAAAACAAGAACCGGAACCTCGTGGAGGACGTGAAACGCATTCAGCGCGCCGGACTCCAGGTGCTCGGCGGCTTCATCGTCGGCTTCGATCACGATCGGCCCTCCATTTTCCAGAGGCAGATTGACTTCATTCAGAAGAGCGGTATTGCGACCGCCATGGTCGGCTTGCTGCAAGCGCCGCCCGGAACGCGACTGTACGAGCGGATGAAAAAGGAAGGCCGTCTGCGCGGGAAATCGTCGGGAGACAACGTGGACGGCACGACGAACATCATCCCGGCGATGAGCCTGGACGCTCTGCAGGAAGGCTACAAGGGGATTCTGCAGCACATCTACTCCCCGGAGCACTATTACCAGCGCATCCGGACCTTTCTCCGGGAATACCAGCCACCTCGAATCCGAGGACGGATACGGTTCTCGCACTTCCTCGCGCTCCTGCGGTCGTCCTATCGGCTTGGCCTGCTGGGCCAGGAACGGCTGCACTACTGGAAGCTCCTGCTCTGGACCCAATTCCGGCGCCCCCGGCTCTTGCCCGAGGCCATCATGCTCGCGATCTATGGCCACCATTTCCGGAAGGTCTGCGAACAGCGCGTGCGATAACACCGCCGGCAAAAAAGGAACGACAAGGGAGACCGCCGATGAGAACGAACGTTGGTTTGTGGATTGACCGTAGGAGGGCGATCATCGTGGCTGTCACCGACCAGGGAGAGAACACACGGTTGATCGTATCGAAGGCGGAAAGACAACTCCACTGCTTCGGTGATTTACCTCTGGAGGGAGCCGATGACAAAGCGCAAGGGCCGGCACGCGAGAGCCGGCAGAGAATGCTTAAAGCCCATCTCAACATTTACTACGGTGCCGTCATTGCCTCTATTCGCCAGGCCGAATCCGTTCTGATATTCGGCTCTGGTCAGGCCAAGCGCGAGCTGAGCAATCGGCTCAAAAGAGCCAACCTCAGCGGACGCATCGTGGGCATGGAGACTGTTGATAAGATGACGAATCACCAGATCGCGGCCAAAGTCCGACAGCACTGTCAAGATAAGGGGGATCAACCATTAAAACCGAGCGGGCGAACGAGTACGACTCCGTAGTGGCCCGGCCGATCACTCTGCAAATCCTGACGACGGTGGCCGGGCCGGAGTTCGGGGGCTACGTCCATTTACCCCTGGTAGGGTTACACCCCATAGATCACGGGCGGCCCACCGCGTAGTATTCTAGTGAAGACTAGGGCGGATGTCCTGCGGACTATTGAACTATACGTCCGGTGGCTACCCGTGACGTCCACGGCAGCAGCCTCCGTCGTTACTGAGAACATCGGAAGGAGTTTCATATGGGATTAGTACTATTGATCGTGGTGGTCGTGCTGCTGTTGGGTGGCTTGCCCAGGTGGAGATACAGCCGCACGTGGGGTTATGTCCCCAGCGGCATCATGGGGCTGTTATTGGTGATCCTGCTGGTACTCTTGTTCGCAGGGTACGTTCCCACCAGCCTCTGAGCCGCCGGTGAACAGGAAAGGCAAAGGAGAACATCGATGAAGACCAACGTGGGTTTGTGGATCGACCATCGCAAGGCCCTTATCGTGGCGGTTACGGACCAGGGGGAGGAGATCCGATTGATCATATCGAAGGTGGAAAGGCAACTCCGCCGCTCGGGAGATTCCCCTCTTGTGGGAGCCTATGACAAAGCGCAAGCACCGGCACGCAATAGCCGCCAGAGAACGCTTACGACCCATCTCAACATTTACTACGATGCGGTCATTGCGTCTATTCGTGATGCCGAAGCCATTTTGATCTTCGGCCCCGGTGAGGCCAAGGGAGAACTGAAGAAGCGGCTCAAGAAGGCCAACCTCAGTGGACGCATCGTAGGCATGGAAACCGTGGACAAGATGACGGACCATCAGATTGCGGCGAAAGTCCGACAACACTTTCAAGACAATAGCGATCAGCCGGCAGGATCGAGAAGGCGAACCGGCAGGACTTCGTAGTGGCCCTGCTGATCCGGCTGCAACTCTTGACGACGGCGATCGGGTCCGGATTCGGGGGGTACGTCCAATAATGCCAGGTAGGGTTATACCCCATAGAAGAGGGCCCACCCATGCTGTACCATGTTTTCATCGACCTGTCCAAGAACGCACCGATAGAAAGAAGCAAGTGGAAAGAGCCTGAAGAAGCAGATGACCATGGAGGGGGTGTCAACCGGCGGTGAACTCATGGCCAATCGAACGCAGAATCATATGTGGTGGACGATCGCTGTAATGCTGACCATTCTGTGGCTGCCGGGACTGCTGAGCGGGTACACGGCGGGAGGAGTAATTCACATCCTGCTAGCGCTTGCGCTTGTCGGAGTGCTATTCCGGATCATCCAGGGGCGCCGACCGGCGTAAGAGGCGGTTAGCCGGCAGCGTGCGTCAGAACGAAAACGCGACACAAAAGGAAAGGACAGCAACTATGCTCCATGTTTTACATTCTCACTGCTGTGTTGATTTTGGGCCCACGAGGGCAGTCGAATGGCCCGCAGGCTGTTATGGAATTGGGCCGCGCACCAGACATTGGGACGATGAGCTAAGAGGTAATCATGGCAAGGATAGCCGCACTTATGGAGCCTCTATCTGCAGATCTCCGTAACTCCCCCGACGCAACGAATCACCTGGGGCGTGATACTTCGCCGAATGGCGAAGTACTGATGGAGCAGATCCTCGATAGTATGAATACCACGCCTCGGGAGGAGGTGTTGAAGAGGATCGCATTTCTGCCCCACATCCGACGAGACAAGGTGCTGAACATCCGCCGTCAGATTATGGACGGGACCTATGAAGTGGCGGATCGATTCGGTAAGACGATCGATCGGGTCTTGGAAGCGCTCACCACGTAATCGCTACTACCTTCCTGCTGCGGGTGCGACGATTCCAAGGCGGACAATCATGCCGTGGTGTCTTCGGTTCGCGCGTTGGGAACAGGAAACCGTGAAATCGTGTGGGGGGTTGACCAATGAAGCTCCAGACTATTTGGTTGGTTGTCCTTGTGCCGGCCTGGTTTGCCGTAGCGTCGGCGCAGGCAACGGCCGTGGACCCCAATGACATCGAGCGACTGCTGGACGCCATCGCCCGTATCGAGAGCCAAGGTGACCCCAAGGCGGTCGGCGATGGCGGCAGAGCTCTCGGCGCCTACCAGATTTACCGCGTCTACTGGGAAGAGGGTACGGAACTCCTGGGTGTCGATTGGCCTCATCGGGACGCGGCTGACCCCCAAAAGGCTCGGCGGGTGGCCAAGGCCTACTTGCTCCACTATGGCAAGGGCAAGAGCCTCGTCGAGATGGCCCGCATTCACAACGGCGGGCCGCGCGGCTGCGAAAAGAAGGGCACCTTGCCCTATGTGCGGAAGATCCTGGCGGACGGAAGTCTGTCGTCGGGCTTGCTCTGGTCCAAATCCCAATAAGATAGCCCCGGTAGGGTTACACCCCATAGAACACCAGACAAGGGAAGGATAACATAGAGCTATCGGCAGGGTACCTTCCCCCTGGAACCCCTTAATGGACTTTGATTCGTACCCAGGTGAACTATGCTGGCAATGGCTTCCTACTGGACTTTGATTATCGTCATCGTTGTGACCGTCCTTGGTATCTACGCTTATAGAAAGCTGGAGTGAGGCGACGATTACCGTTCACTGCCTGATTGCTGCTGCATGTCCGCTGCAGGCACGATGATTATCGGAGGAATACCACGAGCGGCTGCACTGAATCCATCGGGAGCAGCATCGGTAAAAAGGGTCGTTTCTCATGGTACGCAATATTCCTGGAAACGGCGAGAGCGTGTTGCGTCTTGTTGTATGATTGCAGTAAAAGGAGTATCTTAATGAACTCAATCATGTTCGTTCTGTTGCTCGCCGTTGCGGTGGTTGTGATCGTTCTTTTCGCGGGCATACGGGTGGTTCGCCCCACCCACCGCGGTCTCATCGAGAGGCTCGGCAGGTACCGGCGTTTTGCCGCACCGGGTTTCAACTGGATCGTTCCTCTGGTGGACAGAATGATTCAGGTCAATACTACGGAGCAGATGGTGGACGCCCGGCCCCAAGAGATCATTACGAATGACAATCTCAATGCGAGCGTGGATGCACAAGTTTACTTCAAAGTCAAGAATGACGAGGAGAGCGTCAAGAGCTCGCAGTACAATGTAAACAACTATCAATATCAGATTGTCAACCTCGCCCGTACGACATTGCGGAACATCATCGGCACCCTCACCCTGAAGTCGGCCAACAGCGAGAGAGATAAGATCAACACCTCGCTGCTGGAGACCTTGGCGCGGGAAACCAAGCACTGGGGCATGGAAATCGTCCGGACGGAGTTGAAGGAGATCGACCCTCCCAAGGACGTCCAGGAGACCATGAACAAAGTGGTGAAGGCGGAAAATGAGAAGGTCGCCGCCTTGGATTTTGCCGATGCGGTGGAGCGGCAGGCGGATGGAGTCAAGCGGTCGGAAATCAAGAAAGCCGAAGGGATCAAGCAGGCCAAGATTCTGGCGGCGGAGGGCGAGGCCGAAGCCATCCGGCTCGTCAATGAGGCCGCGAACACGTACTTCGTGGGAAACGCCCAGCTTCTCCGCAAGCTCGAGGCCCTGGAGAAGTCCCTGAGTCAAAATGCCAAGATCGTCATTCCTTCCGGTTCTGAGCTCGTCAACGTCATCGGAGAAATGGCTGGCTTCTTGCCGATGATGAAGTGATGAGCAGGACTGGCATGAAGCGGAGTCTCTGAAACAGGCCACAGGCAAGAGAGGACCGGTTATGCGAATCGCGATATTATCCTGGGAGTCACTGCACTCCATCGCCATTGGCGGGGTTGCGGCCCATGTAACGGAATTGGCGGCTGCGTTGGCGAGGAAAGGGCACCAAATCCACGTCTTTACCCGCCGGGCCTTTGGTCAGGCAGGTCATGACTGGACGGATGACGTTCATTATCACCGATGCACGTACCCACCCCACGATGATTTCGTCGATGACGTCAACAATATGTGCCGGTCATTTGTGGATCATGTCTTCGAAGTAGAGGATCTGGTCAGCCGTTTCGACATCATCCACGCCCACGACTGGCTGACGGCCAACGCGATGATCTGGATCAAGCAGGGCCGCGGACACCAATGTCTGTTTACGATCCACTCGACTGAATATGCCCGCTGTGGCAACGCCTTCCCGATGGGTCGATCCGAGCGCATCCGCTACCAGGAGCGGGCGGGGACTCACTGGGCGGATCGGGTGATCGCCGTCTCCCAGGCTACCAGAGACGAGATTGCCTGGATGTACGAGGTGCCGCGCGGCAAGATATCGGTGGTTTACAACGGGGTCAGCCCACAACGCTTTGATCAACCTACGGACCCCGGTGCCGACAAACGGCGCTATCATATCGGCCCCTTAGATCCCACCATCCTGTTCTGTGGCCGGCTGGCGTGGCAGAAGGGCCCCGATATCCTGGTCGAAGCCATCCCTGCGATCCTCCGGCGACATCCATCCGCACGTTTTGCGTTTGTCGGTGAGGGCGATATGAGGGATGCCCTGGAGTCGCGCACTTGGCAATTGGGCGTGGCGCACGCTGTGCGGTTCCTGGGCTATCGCAGTGGCGATGAGTTGGTCCGCTTGTACAAGCTGGCGGACGTGATTTGCCTGCCGAGCCGCAATGAGCCGTTCGGGATCGTCGTGCTCGAAGCCTGGAGCGCCGGCAAGCCGGTCATCGCCAGTCAGAACGGCGGCCCTGCGGAGTATGTCCGGCATGAAGTGAACGGGTTGAAGATCTACCCCAATCCCGAGTCCGTGGTTTGGGGAGTGAACCACATGTTCTCCGATCTCGACCGGGCTCGGCGGATGGGCCGGAACGGCCGGAAGGCTGTGCAGGAACGGTTTACCTGGGACACGATCACGGAACAAATGCTGGCCATCTACCAGGGGCTCTGTCCAAGCCCTGTAGTGGTGCCGGATCGGGCCGCTGACAGTGTCCAGGGTGTACTGGCGGAGTCTTCCCTGGAGACGCCCTGGGCCGGTGCCCTGGACGAGAACTCACTGGCGGTTCTTGAGGAGGGAGCCTATGGTCCACACCTTGGCGTGCAGGTCAAGCTCCATCTCGCGGCCGCAGACCTTGTGGGGGAGGTTGATGACGCCTTGACCACGTGCACATCGTCTCTGGCCCATTCTGGTCTCAATCCTCAACGTCAAGACCACACTCTGACCATAAGGGGCGACTGGGAGACAGTGCTGGCCGCGCTGAAGCGTTGCGATCAACGTATGCGACGAACCCGCGCCCATCAGAAACAGCCACCGAGCATCAGGATGGCGGCGCTTACTGGGGAAGCTCCGACAGACGACCTCGTATTTGCGACCCCGTAAGGACGTACCGATGGCTCGTGCCGGTGCGTCTGCCATCCCCCGGTCTTCCGTTGGTCTGGGCCGCCGGTTTGGGTCGATGGAATTGACTTGAGGGGGACACGCATGTTTCTCAGGTTCTTTACCAACCAGTTCGACTTCTTTGATCGGTTTGAGGAACAGGTAGGTCATGCGGTGGAGGCGGCGCGTTTCTTCCAGGAGGTGGCGGCCCAGAACCGAGTGACCGAAGAGATGCTGATCCGGATGGCCCAGATCGAGCATCAGGGAGACAACGTGGCGCACACGATCATTGAGCAATTGAACAAAACCTTCATCACGCCCTTTGATCGGGAGGATATCCATGCCCTGGCGATGGAGTTGGATGACATCACGGATATGATCCACAATATCGTCAGCCGGCTCAGGGTCTATGATATCACCGGCGTGGACCGGAACCTGGTGGAATTCGCAGCGGTTATCGAGCAGTCGGTGCGAGCCGTGGCCACGGCCATTGGGGGACTGCGGCATAGCAAAAACGCTCGGGTGGTCTTCGACGCCTGTGTCGAGGTCAATCGCCTGGAAAATGTCGGCGACGTGATGCGCAACCGCGTGCTGGCAGAGCTGTTCGCGACCGCGAAAGACCCGATCCTGGTGATCAAATGGAAAGACATCTATCAAGACGCCGAGACGGTGCTGGATGTCTGCGAAGACGTAGTCCACGTGGTCGATTCCATCATGGTCAAACAGGCATGAACATGACCTCGGCCATCACAGGCAGCGCTTCGGCTTGCCGGCGCTGAGCGGCCTCCTCTGCGCGCGGTTTCGGCTTCCTGTCGCAAGCGAATCTCGGCTCGCTGGGCTTGCGTTGCCCGAACCGCCTGCCAGGTGCTCACGAGCGCTCCGAGCACGAGCACCGCTGCCACGACAGCGGCGGCAGTAAAGACGCCCTTGTTCCGGCGGGCCAGTTTCTGGAACCGATAGAGCGTGCCGGGCCGCCCGGCGGATACGGGCTCATCGTGCAGGTGTCGCTCGATGTCCTCCGCCAAGGCATGCGCCGTCTGATACCGCCGCATTCGATCCTTTTCCATCGCCTTGAGCGTGATCCAGTCTAGGTCGCCCCGCAGCCTGCGGCGCAGAGTGGCCGTATTGCTCTGACAGCACCTGGCCAGTTTCATGGACGTGTCCGCGTCTAAACTGCTGACCCGCGTACTTGGTGTCTTGGGCTCTTCTTCCCGCAACACCGCCGCATCTGGTCAATACCGCCTCTCCTCAATCTCTGCGACTCGAACGGCAAAGTCCCCGTCAGGAGTTCATACAGGAGCACGCCCAAGCGGTCAGTCTGTTGCCGGTGTCCGACTGGCTCTGAAGACAGCAAACGGCGTCATGAATTCAGCCGCTACAGGCCGGTTTGACTGCCGCTTGACGGGGACACGTGTTCGCCGGAACGCGACCCAGGGCCCACCGTCTGAGAAACGGCGCGTAACTACTGCTCCGTGGTCCACGCGAGTCGGCCCAGTCACTTGAGGAGTCTGTGTACGACTACTGCCAGCCCCAAACTGATGGCCAGCGTGAAAAACACAATGACTACGAGCCCTGCAAGGGCTCCGTTGTTCGAGGCGTGTCAGCCTGGCGCAGACTGGCCCAGTGCGAGCGTGCTCGCGCTGGCAACAATGAGTAGCCCCATGGTTATCTTGGCAGACGACGACGATCAGGCCCCACGACATGTGAATGACTCCTTTCCTGAGCTCAGTTCTGCGGCGCCGGCGGAAGCGATCGGCACGATGATCGGCCGGTACAAGCTGCTGAGCGTGCTGGGAGAAGGCGGCTTCGGGATGGTCTATCTGGCTGAGCAGGAAAGGCCCATCAGACGGCGCGTGGCATTGAAGATCATCAAGCCAGGTACAGGTGCCACCGCATTCCATCCAAAAGGTCGATACGTCTGTGCGGCTGGCGGTTTCTCCCGAAGTAACGTAATCGCTACGTGGGACCTTGCGACAGGCGGTAAGAAATGGCACGCTAATGCGGAGAATTCCATAACTGTCATCGCATTCAGCCCGGATGGAACACACCTCGTCTCTGGTGATAATGCTGGTATGATTCAGTTGTGGGATGCAGACACAGGCCATAGGATTGCGCGTTTCTATCACGGCGGAGAATTGAGTGGTGTTGGTTTTAGCCCGGATGGTACGCGCATTCTTTCTGGTAGTGCCGACGGGACGATCAAGACCTGGGACACACGCTCGGACGTGGAAGTGCTCACGTTGCAGGCGCGCGATGCCGTTCGAGCGGTTGCTTTCAGTTCTAATGAAGACTCAATCCTTGCTGGTTGCAGCGATGGTAAGATCAGACGATGGGATTCCGCGCGTACTGATAAGAGGTCCCTTGCTGTTTCCATTCGTGTGATTCGTGCCATTCGTTGTTTCTATGTCCTTATCCGATCCGAGGGGCTCTGCCTCAGAGCAGACCGTCCCTCTACCCATGCTCCGTGTTGCACGAATCGTGCCGAAATTCTGTGCGCGCGGGACCTCTAAGAATCGCGCAACTCCTTGTGCCGGAAGGAATAAAGAATTTTTCGCTGGCGGGGTGTTTTACCTTTTCAACTGTTGCAGAAATGTGGCCAGCCGGTTACCGCTTTTTGAACCACGAATGGCACGAAAGGCACGAATATTTGTGTGATTAGCTACGCCACGGCCCCAGCGGTGCAGGAATTCTTCCACCGACCGGGACTGCCAACGGCTGGCTCACCACAGAGTCACCGAGAGCCTGCCCCTTCGACAAACTCAGGGCGGGCTCTGTGCGAAGTGAACGGGACACAGGGGAGGACAGGCCGGAGGCGGTAGGCTGGAGTCCAGACCTCATGAGCCGAAAGAAATGTCATCCCCGCGCAGGCAGGGAAACGCAAAAAGGCGAAAAAAAGGGGTAGCCCAGCCGCCCTCGGCTGGGGACGGAGAACAAACAGACTACCGACTACTGGCGACCGACTTCAGCTTTCCTACTTCTTCGACTTGACCTCGTAGACCTTCAGGACCTCATCGCCGTAGTGGTTGATGTCACGCCGACATATCCGCCTTCTCGCCAGAGCTTCACGCGGGCGCGAATCTGGTTGACGAGCTTGTTCTCCTCGATCCGGTCCTGGGTCCATTCCGTGTCAAACTCAAGCTGTTTCTGGCCCTTCTTGTGGGGCCGGGCGATGGGGACGAAGTACGAACTACTCCGGCGGCCCCCGATAACTTCGTTAGTGATCCCCTCGTCGGTGAATTTGAAGTGACGATTCGGTTCCCGGAACGGCGAATTGATAACCGGGTTCTCAATGACAACTTGCTTCATAGGGCAATTCTCCCTCAGCCACCAACCTTCTTCGCACACGGCAACGTCCCTGCCTCGTCTCACCTCCCGACAGTGCGCGGCCACCAATTCGCCCGAGTCCTACCCCCGATTATCGGCCGGAGCAACGAAAAAATGAAGAGACAGTAGCCGGTAGTCTGTAGTCGGTAGCCTCTGGATCTATGATTTACGATGTACGATTTATGATTTGGTTTGAACGGCCTCCAGCCTACCGCCTCCGGCCTTCCGTCGTCTGTCCTCCGTCCTCTGTCGTCCATTCTCCGTGTGCTCCCCCCGCCTGCGCGGGGGCGGGCTGTGCCTTCGTGGTGGAGAATCGGTAGTCAGTAGTCGGTGGTCGGTCCGGCCTATGGCCTTCGTGGCCTCGGCGCCCGCTTTAGTGTGGACTTCCCGTATGGTTCTGTGGTGTTTATGATAAGGGTTGTCTGGGGGAGAGGGGGTATCGGGAGAATGGGAAATGGATATTGACTTCAGACCGTATCTGAACCAGCCGGTGCATTGGCTCGTCACGAGCGGCCCCCGCATTGTGGTGATCCGATGACAATACGTAACCGCTTGCTTGTTCTGCTGTTGGCGATTGCCCTGACGCCCTTGATTGTGACGTCCGTGCTGCAACAAGTGTCGAACTGGATGGCCCGCAGTCGCCTGTCGTCCGCGACTCGGGAAACACTCGAAAAGGCCGCCCAGCAGACGTTGCAGGAGCAATTGTACAGCCACGTGGAGATCCTGGAGCGGGAACGACGATTGACCGACGCGCTATTGAGACGCCAAGTACGCGAGGTAGAGTTGCGGCTGGCGCCTCTGACTGGGTTCCCAAACGCGACGAGTCGCGTTTGGGGTCCCACTCCACCGCCCGCGTCGGCCGAATTGCCCGGTCGAATGGACCGTCCCCGTCTTCCGCCCGATCCGAACCGCCCAGGCCGACGCGATGATTCGGCCCCCCGGCCCCGTCCCGAGTTCGGCGAGCGGGGCGGGCGTCCGGAACCATTCGAGCGGAGGCGACCACGCTTCATGCCGGCGGTGGAGATGGCTCTGATCGACTACCAGTTCGGGTTGGATCCCAATCTCGCCAATCCATCCACGCCGCACCATCCCTATCTCTCCGAGCCCTTGGATCCCAACGCACAGCGTCCGGCCGTCAATTACCGCGCGCAAAGCTGCTTTGTTGTGCGGGACAGCAATGAAACCTGGACCAAACCGGCGCTGGAGGCGCTGGCGACGCTGACGCCCGTGTATGAGGAGACTTGCATGCACGGGCCGCGCGGAATCCTATGGCTCCATACCAGCTTGGAGATCGGCGTGCATACGACGTATCCCGGGGGCGTGGGGCCTCGGGAGCCTTCCCGCTACGACCCGCGGCGGGCTGAGTGGTATCACCGGGCCCAACTCGCGTTTGCAGCGGCCCGCGGGCAGTTGCCCAGCGGCCCTCCGCCGGAACCGGGCCCCGGTCCTCGTTCCGGACCGGGCGGTCCGCCTCCTGGTGCCGGGCGGTCCGATCCTCGCAAAGCCCAAGCCTACTTCCGGGTGCGGGTCGGCGCGGAGGCTACCCAGGGAGCTCCATCTTTGGACCCCTTCACCGATCAGGTGGTTGTTGTCCGGTCGACGCCCGTGCGGTATGCGGACGGCTCGTTCGCGGGAGTGACCGCGCTGGCCCGAACGATACCGGAGATCTTCGCGAGCATGCGGCTGCCCGAGCGCTGGGGTACGGGGATCGAGCGGATGTTGGTTCTGGTCGATCCGAACGCGCCGTCGGGACCCGGTGTCCAGGTGCTGCTCCATGATGGCCTTGGCCAGGATCGTGGTCCTCGACGTTCTCGGCGGCTGGGTTCGATGGCGGGTCTGCGTTCGCAGGACACCCGGGTGCTTGGCGGTGTCGTGGACGATGTCGTCAAGGGCGTGGCCGGCGTACGGAAGATGGAATACCAGGGCAAGATGTGCCTGTGGGCCTATCAGCCGCTGGATATCCCGCAGGTGGCGGCGCTGCTGATCGTGCCCTATGACCGGGTGGTGGAACTGGCCCAGACCATGGAACAATCCTTGCTCAAGGAGAGTCTGTTCTGGCTCCAGGGCACGACGATGATCCTGCTCGCGGCGGGAGTGGGGGCCGTTGTGCTGGCGGCGCTGAAAGCGCGGAACCTGACGAACCCCATCCACAGCCTGATCGAGGCCGGCAAGAAGCTGGGCAACGGCGACTACGATGCCCGCGTCGAGATCGGCACGGGCGATGAGCTGGAGCATCTGGGACGGGTCTTCAATGAGACCGGGCCGAAACTGCGGGACTTGCAGAGAATGAAGCAGTCCCTGGGGCTGGCCGCCGCCATTCAGCACAGCCTGTTGCCCGAGCAAACCCCGGCGTTGGAGCACTTCGATGTCGCCGGGCGCTGCGTCTACTGCGATGAAACCGGCGGTGACTACTACGACTTCGTGGCGTTCGATCACGAGGGTCGTCGCACCCTCGCTCTGATCGTGGGCGACGTCAGCGGCCACGGCATCGGAGCCGCATTGGTGATGGCCGCCACCCGCGGCATGCTGCACGTGGAGGCACCCCATTGCCGGAGCGACGTGGGCGAGCTTCTGAGACGTCTGAACCGGCAACTGGCGGCGGATGCCAAAGAAGGCACCTTCGTGACGCTCTTCTGTGGCATGCTGGACGACCGAGCCCGATCCGTCGTGTGGGCCTCCGCGGGGCACGAGCCGGCACTTTGGCGTCACGCCGGCACAGGGGTTGTCGAGGAACTGGCCAATACAGGTCTGCCCCTGGGGGTTCTGAATGATGCGGCCTATGAACAGGCGGGTCCTGTGGTTCTAGCACCGGGCGACATTCTTATTATGGGCACGGACGGCATTTGCGAGGCACGCGATTCCCACGATGAGTTCTTCGGCACGGAGCGCTTGCGGAACCTCATGGAGCGTGGTGCCGGATTGACGGCCAGCCAAATGTGCGATTTGATCATTGACGAGGTGACGAAGTTCATCCATCCGGCCGCACGCACCGACGACGTGACTCTGATCGTGGTCAAGGCCAAAGAAGGATGAATCCTTAGACGGCCGCCGGCTAGATTGAAGGCCACGAGTCCTGTGATGTTTGGTCTTGCCGGCACGACCTGTCGGCGGTCTATCTCAAGCTTCCTCCGGGGGTTGGGGTGGTATCTCCTTGACGTCTGACACGCCCGATTTGAGAGGAATAGCCGTGGTCTGCGAGGGCAGGCCGAGGACCAGGGTGTGGATAAAAAGCGACTCAAATAGGACCTGTGTGTTGGCGGGATATCAAGCGTTTGGCACCAGAGGATAGTGGACCTTGAAAGTCGTGCCCTGTTCGGGGGTACTGGTGAAAGAGACGTGGCCGTGGAGGTAGCGCTCCGTCAGCAGCTTGATGCTGTAGGTGCCCAGGCCCCGGCCCGTCCCTTTGGTGGAGAAGGATCGTTGGAAGACCTGGAGTTGGACCGCCCGCGGCATGGCACCGGGATTGTGGACCCAGAGCTCGATGCCCTCGCCCGGCCGGGGGGAGCAGCCGACGGTGACCGTCTGGCCCGCACGGCAAGCCTCCAGAGCATTCTTGATCAGATTACCTAGGACGCGCGACAGCAGCATCCGGTCGCTGGTCACGGCAATGTCTTCGGCGTCGGGGTCGATGCGCAGGTGCCGCTCGTGCGAGACCGGATGGCGCCTGTAGAGCTCGACCGCCTCCTGCAGCAGTTGCCGCGTGCCGAGTCGCTCCGGCGTCAGGACCAGCTCGCCGCTCTCGGCCCGAACCAGGGTCCGCTGGCCGTCGATCTCGTCCAGCAACTCCCGGCTGAGTTGACCGAGGGCCGCCTGGAATTCCCGGCTTTTGTCGGGGGTTCCTCTTTCCAGCAGTTCGGTGTACCACTTCAGGCCGGAGGCCACGTTGCCGATGTCGTGCAGGAAGATGCGTTCGAGCGCCTGCCGGCGCTTCTCGTGGCTGATGTCCAACGCCGCGAAGACGGTGAACGGCTCGCCGTCCAGCGCCAGGGGCGTGGTCCAGACCCGCAGGTCCAACGCGTCTCCGTTGGCCCGTGTGATTCGACATTCCTCGACGCGGGCGCTGCCGTGCAGGCCGCTGAGCATCGCGTTTACAGCCCCGCAGAAGGTGCACGACTCCGTGGTGCCGCAGCCCTCATCCGTCTCGAAAGCGTGCACGCAGCCGAGAACTTCGCCGGGTCGCCGCCCGAGAACGCCAGCCTGCCGCTGCTCCGGGGGTAGAAGGTCCAAGAGCCGCTTGTTGGCGAAGACGATCTGGCGGTGAGTGTTGATCACCATCAGCATGCAGGGCACGACGTCGGGCAGAACACCGAGCAGCTTCTGACCGGCGATGAGTTGGCTTTGCCGACCGATATCTTGCGGCGCAGCTCGCTCGGCCGAAGCGAATAGCGCCGATGTCGTTTTTGCTGCCGCTTGGTCCATCTCTGCCAAGACCATTGCCCCATACCCAAAACCGAGGGTTCCAACCGTGGATCCCGCTCGCATGGCATCATTATGGCGGCTTGGCCCAAGGAACGCAACGACAAACCGTGCACGAACAAGGCGACGGAAGCTCGAAGAGTTCCCTATGAAGAGGCCAGGGCCGGCTGCAGGGCGTCGATCTTGGCGGCCATGATGAAGTCGTTCTCATGCAGGCCGTTGATCTTGTGAGTCCACAGTTGAATCTTCACCTTGCCGTAGCCCAGGTAGATATCGGGATGATGGCCCTGCTCCTCGGCCAACTCGCCGACCTCATTGACGAAATCGAGGGCTTGGCGGAAGTCATCGAACTTGAATTCTCGCTCCAGATGGTGTTCCTCTGCCACGTACCATTCCGGCGTCAGCTCTTTGGAAAGCCTTCTGATATCTTCGCCCTTGAGCGGCTCAGCGCCTTTCTCACATGGCACACATTGTTTATCTGCTAATCCAGCCATCGGTCTGCTCCTCAACCGCAGGTTTTCATTTCATTGCCACTGTAGGCATTACGCTGCGCCAAAAAGGGAGAGAACTGGGCAAATTTCCCGTTCCGGCCCGTCCAATCCCCTACGCCTACCCCGCGCGGGGGCCTGCGATTGGCCGTTTCTATTCGGGGCGTTTGTCCACGACGCGCGGCGTGCCTTCGGGCAGCGACTGCAATGACTTGGGCTCTACCAGCGTGACCTTGGGGTCGATGTCGAGGCTGGCTTTGAGGCGCTTGGCGGCCTGCTGCCGCAGGGTCTCGATGGTCTTGACCTCATCGAGGAAGGGGATCTTGTCCGAGATTTCAACCTTCACCTCGATGGTCTCGACGCCGCGATCTTGGTCAAGCAAGATCTGGAAGTAGGAGCTGACGCCGTCAATGCCGGCGAGGATCTCTTCGATCTGCGAGGGGAAGAAACCCACGCCCTGAACGAGAATCAGGTCATCGGTCCGGCCCATGACGCGGGCCATGCGGACGAAGGTTCGTCCGCACGGGCAGGGGGCCGGATCGAGCCGCGTCACGTCGCCCGTCCGGTAGCGGATCAGCGGAAAGCCCTCTTTGGTGATTGTCGTCAGGACCAGTTCGCCCTCCTCGCCGGAGCCGACCGGCTCCAGGGTCGTCGGGTTGATGACCTCCACGATGAAGTGATCTTCGTTGATATGCAGGCCCTCGTGCAGGCGGCACTCGCCGGCGACGCCCGGGCCCATGACCTCGGTCGGGCCGTAGGTGTCCGTCGAGACGATCCGCAACTGCTGCTCCACCTGCCGGCGGAGGGAATCGCTCCAGCGTTCGCCGCCGAAAAGGCCCAGCCGCAGGTGCAGCCGCTCCAGGTGAACCTGGGCCTCATCGAGACTGGCCGCGACGGTCAGGGCGTGGCTCGGCGTCGAGATCAGGACTGTCGTCTTGAAGTCCCGCATGACAATGATCTGCTTGGCGACGCTGGTCGCCAGCGAGGCCGGGATAACTGAGGCCCCGACGCGCTCCGCGCCCTGGTGAAAGCCGAACCCATCGGCAAAGAGGCTGTAGTGCAGGGCGATCTGGACGACATCATGCTCCGTCACGCCAGCGGCTGCCAGCAGGCGCGCAGCGCACTCCCGCCAGTTCCTGAGGTCATTCTGTGTGTAGCCGACGACGACGGGCTTGCCCGTGGTCCCGGAAGTCGTGTGGATACGAACGATGTCGCGCAAGGGGACGGCGAACATGTCATAAGGATAGCTCTTTTGCAGGTCCTCCTTCGTGGTGAAGGGCAGGCCCCGCAGGGACTGCAGGTCCTTGATCTTCTCCAGATTGACCTTGGGAACTGGCAACGCCGTGCGGTAGAAGGCCACACTGCGATAGACCCGGTTGAGCGTGGCTTGCAGCCGCTCGATCTGAAGCTGCTGCAACTCCTCCCGGTCGATCATTTCACACTTCGGATTGTACGGTAGCACCTGGGTCATGGATGTCTCCCTCTCTCAAACCGGTCGACATTATTGTCATGCTGAACGGAGCGAAGCGCAGTGAAGCATCTGGGCTGGGGATTGGAAACATCCCGCACAAGATAGCTGACATCAGATCCTTGGGCCAGATCCTTCGCCTCGCTCAGGATGACAGGCGAGCAACAGGCCCGGTGTTCCAGGACGTCGCTTGCCTGCAGCCGTAGGAATGGGTTCGTCCGGTCATTCGTCAATGGATCTATATTCCTTTCCGAGATACGCCCGCTGGACTTCAGGGCTGTCACACAGTTGTCGGGCGGTGCCCTGGAGGACGATCTGGCCGGTTTCCAGGACGTAGCCGCGATCGGCGACGGCCAACGCAGCGCGGGCGTTCTGCTCGACCAGAAGGATCGTCAGGCCGCGGCGCTTTAGGTTGACGATGGTCTTGTAGATCTCCTTCACGACCAGCGGGGCGACGCCCAGCGACGGCTCGTCCATCATCAAGAGTCGCGGGCGGGACATCAAGGCCCGGCCGATGGCCAGCATCTGCTGCTGGCCGCCGGAGAGCGTGCCGGCGAGTTGGCCCGATCGCTCCTTGAGAATGCCGAAAAGCTCGTACACTTGCTCCAGGGTTGACTCAATGCTCTGCTCGTTGTCGGCGTGATCAGGCCCTTTCCTCCAGGGGCGGAATGTCCGCGCCCGGCAGTAGGACCCGAGGAGCAGGTTCTCTTTGACGGTCAGGGTGCTGAAGATGTGCCGGCCTTCGGGAACAAGGCAGCAGCCGCGGGCCACAATGCGCTCCGCCGGCTCGTTGTGAATCCGGCGTTTGTCGAATTCGACTTCGCCGCAGCGGGCCTTCAGAATGCCGGCCATGGTTTTGAGCAGCGTGGTCTTACCCGCCCCGTTGGCCCCGATCACGGTGACGACCTCGCCCGGCGCCACGTGCAGCGAGATCCCCTTGAGGACCCGCAGCTCCCCATAGCCGGCTTCGAGGTTCAGGATCTTAAGCATGCTCGTCCCCCAGGTAGACCCGGATGACCTCGGGATTGCGCTGGATCGCCGCGGGCGGGCCTTCCGCGATCTTGTGGCCTTGATCCAGGACCACCACCTCATCCGAGATGTTCATCACCAGGGACATGTCGTGCTCGACGACCAGGCACGTGATGCCCGTGTCGCGAATCTTCAGAATGAGCTGCGAAAGCTGCTGGGTCTCATAGATGTTGAGTCCCGCCGCCGGCTCATCGAGCAATAGCAGGGATGGCTCGGTGGCCAGGGCCCGGGCGAACTCCACCAGGCGCTGGCGGCCGAAGGGCAGGTTGCAGGCGGTCTCGTTCGTATGGGCGGTCAAACCCAACTCCTCGAGAATGGCCCGGGCCTTCGCCTCGGTCTGACGCTGCTCCCGCCAAGTCCACGGTGCGTTGAACATGCCCGCGAGAAAACCGGACCGCGTCCGCGTGTGCCGGCCCATCATGACGTTCTCCAGGACCGTCATGTGCGGAAAGAGCTTGGTCGTCTGGAAGGTCCGCGCGATTCCCAGGGCGGCCACGGCGTGAGGCTTATGGCCCGTAATCGGCTGACCGCGGAAGATGACCTGGCCCTGATGCGGCGTGAGCGTCCCGGCGATCAGGTTAAAGAGCGTGGTCTTGCCCGCCCCGTTCGGGCCGATTACCGCCTTGATCGCGCCGGTCGGCACGTGAAAGCTCACGTCCTTCACGGCATGCACGCCGCCGAAGGAGCGGTGCAGGTTCCTTGTCGATAGCAGGGCCTTATCCATAGCGCCTCTTCTTTAAGCGTGCGACCTCCGGGACACGAGGGAGCCCAGCGCTCGCAGACGCGGCACACGCAGCAGGCCCTGGGGCGCGAAGATCATCATCATAATCAGGATAGCGCCGAAGACGGTGTCGTCGAAGGAGCCGAAGACGCCGCGCAGCGAGAGAAAGTTCAGGAGGATGCCCATGACCATCGCGCCCCAGAGGTTGGCCATGCCACCGACCGCGACGATGGCGACGTATCGCACGGACTTCATGACGGTCGCCTCGGCCGGCCCGATACTGCCACTGTAATGGGTCAGCAGCGCCCCGCCCATCGCCGCGAAGATCGCGCTGAGGACGAACACCGCGAGCTTGTAGCGGTAGGTATTGACGCCGAGCGAGTGGGCGGCCTCTTCGTTCTCGTGGATCGAGCGCAGGGCCCGGCCGACCCGCGAGTGGACCAGATTCAGGGCCAGCACCATCGCGATCAGCACGACGACCCAGGCGAGGTAGTAGTTCTGGATGCGGAACGGGGCTCTGCCATTGACCTGAAGGCTGCCGAGCAGGTGGAAGGGAGGCACGTTCGAGATGCCGTCGGCCCGGCCCAGGACCGGCGTGCCCAGGGCGATGCGGTAGACGATCAGACCGAAGCCGAGCGTGGCCATCGCCAGGTAGTGGCCCTTGAGCCGGATCACCGAGGCCCCGATCACCAGGGCGATCAGGCCCGTCAGCAGCAGCGCGGACCCGAAGGCCGCCCACGGCGTGAAGGACAGGATGTCCGTACCGTAGAGGTCCTTCCATTGCATCGTCAGCCCGAGCGCGCGGCACAGCGAAACGAAAGGCGCATCGGCGTAGGGGCGCAGGTTGTACGTGGTCAGGACCGCCGCGGTGTAGCCGCCGATCGCGAAGAAGCCCGCGTGGCCCAGCGACGCCTGGCCCGCATAGCCCATGAGCAGGCACAGTCCGATCACGACTAGGGCATAATAGGCCGACATCGTGATCTGCGTCATGTAGTAGGTGGCGTCGGCATACGCCAGCGCCAGGTGCAGCAGGACGATCAGCACCGCCGTGGCGAGCACCGGGTAATAGATCCGCAGCCGCATCACGCCGTCCTCAACGCGCTGACATCGCTTCGAGTGAACAGGCCGCTCGGCCGGAACACCAGGATCAGCAACAGGACCACGATGGAAACGGCCTCTTTGTAAGCGGAGGACTGGCTCGTCACGAAGGCCTCCAGCAGGCCGAGAAACAGGCCCGCCGCGACCGCTCCCATGCTGTTGCCGAGCCCGCCGATAATGGCCACGGTAAAGCCCTTGATCGCCAGGGGGGCTCCCATGTCATATTGGGTTTGCGTCACCGGCGAGATCACGCAGCCCGCCAAGGCGCCGATGCCGGCGCTGAGCATGAAGGACAGCGTCACCATCCAGCGGTCGTTGATGCCGCACAGGCGGGCCGCCATCCGGTCGTCGGCGCAGGCCCGCATGGCCCGGCCGGTCAGCGTGAAACGAAAGAACAAGGTCAGCGCCGCGACAATGACGGCACTGACGCCCAGGACCCAGAAGACCTGCAAGGAGACGCCCGCGCCCAGGATCGTGACGGTGGAGACCGCCGTGCCGGTGAAGTAGGGCAGTGACCGGACCGTCTCACCCCAGAGGTGGAGCATGGCCTCGCGAATCACGATGGACAGGCCGATCGTGACGACGATCAGCCGCAGGACCGAGGCATTCTTCACGGGCCGGATGAAGACGATCTCGAGTAGTCCACCGAGCAGGGCCGTCACCAGCACCGCCCCGGCAATGGCTGCCGGCAGCGGCAGGACGTGCGACAGGCTGATCGCCGTCATGGCGCCGACGATCAGGAACTCCCCCTGAGCGAAGTTGATGATTCCGGTGCACGCGTAGATGATGTTGAACCCGATGGCCACGATCGCATAGATGCTGCCGACCGTGATGCCCGACCGGGCGTACTCTACGATTTGGGGAAGGTTCATTCCAGCGAGATCCCCGGGGTTTCGCCCGTGCCGCCCTCGGCGCCACTCATCGTGGCGCCGAGGGCCGGCACAGTGCGGGGAGTTACTTCTTCTGGTACACGGCGAACTTGCCGTCCACCACGGTGAGTATCTCAAACGCATTCTGATCCAGCCCGTTGTGGTCGGCCGCCGAGAGGTTGAAGATGCCGCCGGTGCCGACGACGCCCTTGAGATTCTCGAGGGCATCGCGGACCTTGTCCGTGTCGGTGCTGCCGGCTTTCTTGATAGCCTCCGTCAGGAGCAGCAGGGCGTCATAGGCGTGGCCGCCGAACGTGCTGGCGTCTTCTTTGTAGCGCGTCTCGTAACTGCTCTTGTAATCCACCAGGAGCTTCTTCTGTGGATTGTCGGCGGGCAGGGCATCCGCCACGAGCAGCCGGCCGCATGGGAAAATGGTACCGTTGGTCGCCTCGCCGCCGGCCTGGACATATCTGATGTTGCCGAACCCGTGGCTCTGGAACAACGGCACGTTGAACCCGATCTGCTTCATGTTCTTGGCGATGAGGGCCTGAGCGGGAACGACGGACCAATTGATCACCGCCTGGACCTCCGCCCCCTTGACCTTCGTCAGGACGCCGGTCAGATCGGTCTCCTTGGCATCATACGCCTCGATGGCGGCGATCGTGATGCCGTACTCGTCTTTCAGGGCTTTCAGTTGGTCGCCGCCGGCGATGCCGAAGCCGTCGTTGCTCGTGACCACGCCGACCTTCGTAATCCCTGCGTCCTTCATCGTCTGCAGGATCCGCCGGGCGGCGTCGCTATCCTTCTGCGGGGTCTTGAACACATAGCTCGCGACCGGGTTGACGATGGTCTCCGCCGCGGCACAGGACAGCAGGATCGTCTTGCCTTCCTGACAGATGTTTTTGATCGCCATCGTCTCGCCGCTGGTGGACGGGCCGATGATCGCCAGGACTTTGTCCTCCTCGATGAGCTGCTTGGCCAGCGAGACGGCCTGGGTCGGCGTGGTGGCGGAATCCTTGATGACCAGTTGGATCGGCCGACCGTTGATCCCACCGGCGCCGTTGAGCTTCTCCACGAACATTTCGGCGGTCTTGGCCTCCGGTCCGCCGAGATTCGCGGCTCCGCCCGTCACGGCAAAAATCGCTCCGACCTTGATTGGCTCACCCTGGGCAGTCGACTTCACGGGGGGTGCCGGAGCGGCCTTGCCCGACGGTGCTTCCGCCTTCTTTTGGGGGGCCGGTGTCGGGGTCTTCTTGCAGCCGGAGCCTGCCAGAAGGATGCCTGCCAGGCACAGACTCAAGGTTTCTAACGCCTTCGTTCTCATGGTTGCCTTCCTTTCCGACCCGTTCGGGTCAAAGTCTGCAAAACGGTTCTCATCTTCCGTCACAGTCGCAGGGGGAGTTCCCGGGCCCTGGTTCCTGGAGGTGTCGCGCGGGGGAAATCATCAAATCGCCTTTATGCTCTCACCGGCTTGTCTCTCACACAGCACCAGCGGAATCCCCGGATGCACACGCACCCCACAGGCTCCACACCAGCCTCTTAAAGTATCGCCTTGGCTTTACCACGTCAAGCCTCAATGACCTTGCCGGAAAACGAACATGTGGCCGGTCTCCGAGATCGCCGTAAGTCCTTGTCGTGACACCAATAAAGAAGATCTTGGTGCGGGCCGGTTTCAGGTTTTGGACCGCCGCACGAACGAGAACACCCCAGGGGTTTCTGAGGGGCAGGGCTTGCCACTCAATTCCGACCACACCCGGAAAAACCGCAGAAGTACGGACGGGCGCGTTATAGATAGAACCTCAGAGGCACTATATAGTAGTAACTGTGGTTGGATGTAAGGGGAGTAAAGGTGTTGACTGACATCCTACAGTGGCTGAGGACGAAGACCGGCGTGGCGCAGCAGGCACCACACGCCGGGAGATTTAATTTCGAATCCCTGGAGCCCCGGGTCCTCCTGAGTGCGGATTTGGCAGGCGTTCAACCGGTTCTCGCCGATGAGGCCGTCCCCGCGGACCCGGTCGTCTACGTCGATCTGAACGGCCAGGGTGGTCAGCAGCAGGAATTACCGCCCGTCCTGACCCTCGAGGCATCACCCGGCGCTGGGACGAGCAGGCAACTCGACACGATGTACAGCGGCGGGACGAATGGGCCCCTGGTCGGGCCCTTGGATTTCTCGGACACGACGCCGCCGACGATTGATAGTATCCGCATCTCTCCCAGCTCGGTCCCGCTGGGCAGCAGCTTCCAGGTCAC
This sequence comes from Planctomycetota bacterium, assembly GCA_023481165.1. Classification (GTDB taxonomy): domain Bacteria; phylum Planctomycetota; class Phycisphaerae; order Sedimentisphaerales; family Anaerobacaceae; genus PLanc-01. The sequence goes on from JAMCWO010000337.1 coordinate 25,179, forward strand.
CTACACGGTCTCCGACAGCGGGGGATCGGGATTGAACAGCGTCCAGTTGCAGCGGAGCAATGACCAGAACACCTGGCAATTTGTCGCGCAGAACTCCGCCTTGGGGAATGGGCCGGTCACTGGCGCTCTCTCGGATACTCCTGGCGCGGAAGGCGACTGGTGGTACAGAATTCAGGTGTTCGACGTGGCCCTCAACTCGATCACACTGGCGCCGCCGCTCCAAGTGACGGTGAGCCCGGACATCACACCGCCAAGTCCGAATCCGAGCGCGTGGTCGGTGGTGCCGCATGCGACAGGCGCGACCTCGATACAGATGGCGGCTATGACGGCGGCCGATGCCAACGGTGTGGAGTACTACTTCCACGAGATCAGCGGCAATCCAGGGGCGACCGAGAGCGGTTGGCAGGATAGTAATGTATATGAGGACACGGGCTTGCTGCCGAGCACGACCTATACATACCAAGTGAAGACCCGCGACAAATCGCCCAACCACAACGAAACCGCCTACTCCGGCCCGGCCCCGGCGCTAACCGACGCCGACACGACGCCGCCGAGCCCAAATCCGAGCACGTGGGCGGTCGCGCCGTATGCCACCGCCGAGAGGACCGACTCGATTCGGATGGTGGCGACGGCGGCCACGGATGTCAGCGGCGTGGAATACTATTTCCGCGAGATCAGCGACAACCCCGGCGCAACGGACAGTGGCTGGCAGGACAGCAATATATATGAGGACACGGGTCTGCTGCCGAGCACGACCTATACGTACCAGGTGATGACCCGCGACATGTCGCCGAACCACAATCAGACGCAGCCGACGGAGCCCGCTTCGGCCACGACGTTGGCGGACACGACCCCGCCGGTTCCAAGTCCGAGCACCTGGGCGGCCGCGCCGTATGCCACGGGAATTGGCTCGGTCTTCATGGCGGCAAATGTGGCGACTGACGTCAGCGGCGTGGAGTACTACTTCCACGAGACCAGCGGCAATCCGGGGGCGACGGACAGCGCCTGGCAGGACAGCAATGTGTATGAGGATACCGGTCTATCGTCCGGTACCGTGTACACGTATGTGGTCAAGACGCGGGACAGGTCGGTAAACCACAACGAGGGACAGTACTCGGCGGCGGCTTCGGTCACCACCCCCAGTCCCGTCTATCGTTTCTGGTCGTTGGTTTTGCAGCGGCACTTCTATACGATTTGGGAGGGCGAGAAGAACAAGCTCATCAACAACTACGCCAACGTCTGGACCTATGAGCAGGTGGCGTACTACGCCTTTGCCGGCGCCACCGATCCACTCGCGGCGCCCGTCTACCGCTTCTGGTCGGCCTCGCTCCAGACCCATTTCTACACAATGAACGCCGCCGAGCGCGACAAGCTCATCAAGGACTACCCGAGCGTGTGGACTCCGGAAGGCGCGGCTTTTTATACCTACGCGAAGGATGCGCCTCCGCAGGGAACGAGCGCAGTCTACCGCTTCTGGTCCGGCAGCGCCCATTTCTACACGATCAACGCCGCGGAGCGCGACAAGCTGATCAACGATCCCCTGCACATCTGGACGTACGAGATGGAGGCCTGGTACGCCTACCCCGCCCCGATCGCGCCTGCGTAGACGACGCCAACCTACTTCAATCCTGCCACCACGAAGAGCAACTCGGCGTCTTCCTGGGCCTTGAGGCGCAGCTCCGGCGCGCCGACGATCAGGGCGGCATCCAGGTGACGCAGGGTCTCGTCGCCCACAAAGACGCCGCCTCCTTCCACCACGTACAGGTAGCCGCCGTGATCCTTCGGGAACTTGTAAGTCACGGTCTCGGCCTTCTGGAGAAAGCAGGAGTACACCTTGGCGTCCGAGGCGATCGGGAGACTGCCGGGATCGTCGTTGGAGACCAGGGGCAGCAGCCGGTTGGTCCGCTCTTCCCGTTCCACCTGCTTCTGCTGCACCGCGGGCTTGAGCCCCGGGGTGTGCGGCATGAACCACATCTGGATGAAACGCATGATCTGATCCGGCCGGTGGTTGATCTCCGAGTGGAACATGCCTTTGCCCACGGTCGTGTGCTGAACCCAGCCCTTCTGGAGGACGCCCCCTTTGCCGTGCTCATCGGCGTGGCGGAACTCGCCTTCGGCGCAGTATGTCACCACCTCGATCTCGCGGTGCGGGTGCAGGGGCCAGACCGCGCCCGGCGCGAGCGTGTCATCGTTGAAGACCCGCAGCGTGCCGAATTGGATGTAGTTGGGATCGTAGTACTCACCGAAGGAGAAGTGCCAGCGGCCCGTGAAGGTCCCACTCTCGATCCGGCCCTGGGCCTGATAGATCTCCTCGGCTCTGCGCACGGTGATCATCGGCGCTATCGCTGATTCCAGTCGTTCTTTCCGTCGGCTTCGGTTCATATCCGCAGCATAGCCAGCTCTGCGGCCGGGCCAATAGGGAAAACCGGCGGGAGGATTAGGGATTCTGTTGCTGGCGTCCGATAAAGGATAAAGGAAGCCACAGGGGATCTGTAACTTGCACGGCGGCGGGGGCGGCACTCCTGCAAAACGGGGATTGGGCTTATGCTGTCCAAGGAAATGCGCGCTGGGATTTCCTTGAGCAATTACAGCCTAACCCGATGTGAATCAATCACTTACCGTCTGATAGCAGGATTGGAAGCGATCCGTCCCTCTTCAAACAAGGCCCAGATCCGTTCCGCGAAAGGGCAGGCTTCCGCAGGGAAATCTCACCACTTCGTCAGTTCCTGTGAATTGGAGTTCTGGCAAGATGCGAAAATTGCATAAACCCTGATACTTGCGCCGATTATGCAAAGAGACAGTGACATCATCGTGACAGAACAGCGAAAAAATTCGCAAAAAAGTGGGCAAGAGTGTTGACATTGTGGGGGGCGATGGTAGAATTCCCCTCCATAAGACGACCGAGTGGGACAGTTGGATGTAGTTGGGATCGTAGTACGTACCAACACGTAGTCGATGACAAAGGCCGCGTGCTGATCTCCAACAAGCTCAGGAACCAGATCGACGCCGAGGAGCATGGCGCCAACTTCTATCTGGTCCTTGGGGCCAACGGCATCCTCTGTCTATACCCCGAAAAGGATTTCGAGCGGCTCGTGTTGTCGGTCGCGCCGGGGGCGACCGCACCGGATGAAGCGGTCGCCTTCGAGCGTATCAGCTTCGCCATGTCGAGCAAGATCGAGTTGGACAACCAGGGCCGGCTGCTGCTGAACGAAAGACTCCGCAAGCGGGCCGGCCTCAAGGAGGAGATCACGCTGGTGGGTGTCCGGGACCACATCGAGCTGTGGAACACGCAGGACTGGGAGCAGTATCTGAACGATCACATGCCCCAGTACCAGCAGCAGATGACCCAGGCACGGCAATTCGTTATGCAACAGCAGACCAAGGAGTTGTGACGCTGTGTGGGAGGCCTAGTGACCAGGATGGACAACCTTCGAATCATCAAGGAGGCTCTGGCGGGCGAAAGGCCCGTGGATGAGCAGACACACGCCGCGATGGCAATTGTCGCCGAGCGGCTCCAGCGGCTCAAACAGAGCAGCAGTCTCTTTGCGAGTATCACGTTCTCGCCTCATGTGAAGAAGCTCCAGCGGCAGGCCGAGGCGTTGGTCTTGGGCTGATGGGACCGGATTTGCCCCTCGCTCCCCGCCAGTCGCTGCCGGCGCGAGGGGCAGGTGGAGCGGGTTTCGACCTGTCGGTCGGGTGGCACCGCCAAACTTGTTTGACGGTGTGATCTGGGTGGCTGGCAAGCCCACGGGCAAACGAGTTTGCCCGTGCCACCCGGCGAGATGGTCGAGGTGAGGCGAGGCAGCGGTGAACGATGCGAACGTAGAACATGTTCCGGTTTTGGCCGGAGCTTTAGCCGAACAGATAAGCTGTCCTCAGGACGGGGTGATGGTCGACGTGACCGTTGGACATGGAGGTCACAGCTTTCTGTTCGGCGAACAACTGGGCCCCGCGGGTACCCTGGTCGGGTTGGACCTCGACCCCAAGTCCCTGGAGCGGGCCCGGCAACGGTTGGCGGGCCTCTCCTGTAAGGTCATTCTCCTGCAGTCCAATTTCTCCCAGGTCGCGGAACGTCTCGCCGAGCTGGGGATCAAACAGGTGGACTTTCTCCTGGCAGACCTGGGCCTGTGCTCGGGGCAAATCGCCGACAGTGAAATTGGGCTAAGTTTTCGCACGGATATGCCGTTAGACATGAGAATTGACGCAAGCTTGGAGGTCACGGCGGCCGATATAATCAACCAATACGACGAAAAATCGCTGGCGGACCTGATCTTTGAGTATGGGCAGGATCGGGCGTCGCGGCGGATCGCGCGGTATATCGTGCAGCATCGGCAGCGTGAGCCGATCACGACCACGGGACAGTTGGCTGCGGTCGTGGCGAGTGCCTTGCGGACGCCCGGCGGCAAGCATAAGGCGCGACATCCGGCGACGCGCACGTTTCAGGCCCTGCGGATTGCCGTCAACCACGAGTTGGACAATCTGCGGGACTTGCTGTTGGCGGCGCCGGGTCTGCTGAGAAAGGATGGCTACATCGCCGTCATCAGTTATCACAGTCTCGAAGACGGCCTGGTAAAGCGCGACTTCAAGGAACGGCAGCGGGAAGGTACTTACCGCATCCGCACGAAGAAGCCCATCACGCCCAGCCGGGAAGAGATCGCCGCCAATCGCCGGGCACGCAGCGCGAAATTGAGAATTGCACAAAAGACCTGAGGCCGCGAGGCGCAGGACCGAACGACCCACGCAGGGATGAGTGACACGGTGTGAACGGAGTAGAACCATGACGTCGGATGCGAAGATCGGCTTGCTCTTGGGACTGGTATTCATTTTTGTGATCGCTTTCGTCATCAACGGCCTGCCTTCCTTGCGGCCGCCGACGATGGGCAAAGCGGACGTGAGCACCATCACGGGCGAGGACTTCGTGGCCGGCGTCGAAGGCAAGGCAGCGACAGCGGCGAACTGGGACAGCTCTTTGGATCAGCCGCGGACCGGCAATGAGCCTGCACCCGTGGCCGCGGAGTCGCCGAAGCCGGCAGTGTCGGAGATGCCGCAATCGTCCGGGCCGCTGGCCTCCGGGCCCCAGGCCTCTCCGTCGCCGACAGCCAGTGGCGAGGGCGTTCGCTTCAGCCTGCCGCTGCCCGCGGCCATTGGGAAGATCCTGGACCAACTCCCGGTCGTAGTGCCGCCGAGTCGGGCGGATACGTACAGCATGGATACGCCGAAACCCGCGCCGGAGCAGCCCACGCCCAGTGAGCATCCGCCGGTGGCGACGGCTTCCCAGCCGCGCGTCGAACCGCCGGCCGAGCCCACCCCGGCTGAGGCGCCTGCCAAGGCGGCCGATGTCGTCGAGTCGGCCAGACCGGCGCCGGTCGCATCCAAACCGGCGACTATCCCTGGCGGCAAGACCTACATGGTAGTGGCTGGGGATACCTTGCCCGCGATCGCCAAGAAGTTCTATGGCCCCGAGGAAGGCAACCGACTGGCCAACATCGACCGGATTTACCAGGCCAATCTAACGTTGTTGCCGTCGCCCGCCGAGGTCAAGGCCGGCCAGAAGCTCATTATTCCGCCGCCGTTGCCGCCGCTGGCGAAGCCGACGACCACGCTCACGACCGCGGCCAAGACGACGACCACGCCCGCGCCCAATCCGAACAAGCCGTCCGACATGCTGCCCCAGGCACTCTTCGAGAAGGTGGAAGCCCTGGGTAAGCGGGCCCCGGCCGCCGTGCCGCCGCCGACGCCGCAGGACCGGTGGTACACGGTCCAGGATGGGGACAGCCTGTGGAAGATCGCGGCCGCCCAGCTTGGCGCCGGGTCGCGCTGGGATGAGATCCACAAGCTCAACGCCGAGATCCTGACCAGCCAGGATGCGCTGAAGGTGGGCATGAAGCTGCGCCTGCCGGCGAAGTAGACATGAGTTCCCGTTTCTGTTTCGTTCTGGTCATCTTCTTCTTCGCAGCCACGCTGATCGTGGCCGTGTATCTGCGTGGGGCGGACAAGCGGACGTTCTACGAGGTCCGCATGTGCAAGATCGAGCAGGGCCGCTTGCAGCAGGAGTTGTGGCAAAAGCAACTGCGCGTGGAAAGCCTGATCAACCCGGCGTCGATCTCGCGGGTCGCGCAGCCGGCGCCGGCGGGGCCCGCCCGCGGCAAAAAGAAAAGCACCTAGGTCCTATTCGTCTTATCGGTCTTATGAGTCCCATAGGACCTAGAGGACGGATGGACTGATAGGACCCATCAGCGTCACCAGGTAACGCATGGAATCGGACAGCATCGGCAAGAATGTACGGGTCGATGAGGCGACCTCCGCCGCGGGCAGCCGGCGCCAGCTCATGACGATCATCGTCTTTCTGTCCCTGGTGGTGGCCGCGTTTCTCGGCTTGGCCGTGCGGTGTTTCTACCTGCAGTACATCCTCGCCGACCGCTTCGCGGAGAAGAGCCTGATCCAGCAGCGGTCCTACCTGCCCCTGGAGCCGCAGCGGGGCGCGATCCTGGATTGCCGCGGCCGGGTCTTGGCGGCCAGCGATCAGATCCGCACGATCTTTGCCGAGCCGAGGACCATCAAGGATCCCAAAGAGACCGCGACCCGACTGGCGCCGATCCTCGATACGGGCGCGCACGAGATCTGCAAACGCATCGTCGACAGCAACAATCCGGGCTACGCGGTCCTCAAGACCGAGGCGACGGAAGCCGAGTGCCGCGCGGCGCAGAAAGTCCCGGGGATCGGCGTCCGTTACGACTGGCGTCGCAACTATCCCATGGGCCGTCTCGCCAGCCACATCGTCGGCTTCACCAGCGCCGACAACCGCGGGATCGAGGGCATCGAGTATGCCTTCGACCGCGATCTGCGCGGCAAAGGGGCCGTGCACACGTTCCTGGTGGACGTGCACCGCCGGCCGCTGGGCCTGTGTCTCAAGGACGAGCAGGATGACGAGGCGCCGATGCACGGCTCCGGCGTCATCCTGACCCTCGATGCGACGATCCAGCAGTTCGTCCGCGAGGCCCTGTACAAGCGATACAAGGAATTCGAGGCGGAAGCGGCGACCGCGATGGTGGCGGACCCGAAGACCGGGGCGATCCTGGCGATGGTCTCGCTGCCGGACTACGACCCCACCGACGCTCGGCACGCCGACCCGCGCTGTTTCACGAACCGGGGACTGACGGACCAGTACGAGCCGGGCAGCATCATCAAGCCGATCGTCGCCGCGGTCGCCCTGGACACCGCCGTCGTCAATCGCTACGAGACGATCTTCTGCGAGAACGGCAATTATCACGGCAAGGGCTTCGGCCACATCCACGAGTACAAGAACGGCTTTGGCGACCTCACGCTGCGCGAGATCCTCATGGTCTCGAGCAACATCGGCATGGCCAAGATCGGCCAGCGGCTGGGCCCGGCCCGGCTCTACCAAGGTCTGCAGCTCTTCGGCTTCGGTCGCAAGGTGGGCATGGAGATGCCGGGCGAAGCCGAGGGGCTCCTCCGCCCGCCCGGGAGTTGGACCGGCTACAGCACCCCGCGTATCGCATTCGGGCAGGAAGTCGGGGTGACCGCGCTGCAGATGCTGCGGGCCTTCTGCATGCTCGCCAACGGCGGGCGGGTCGTCTGGCCGCACATCGTCCGCGCCATGGTCACCGCCGAGGGTACGGTCGTGGACATGCGGCCGTCGCAACTGCGGGTCGGTTACATCATCAAGCCCGAAGTCGCCCATTGGCTCGTGACGCAGGCGCTGGTCTCCGTCGTCAACGACAAGGCCGGCACGGGCACCAAGGCCAAGCTTGACCGCTGGCAGGTCTTCGGCAAGACCGGCACGGGCCAGCTTGCCGCGCCCGGCAGCAAAGGCTATCTGCCCAACGCCTACACGGCCTCGTTCATCGGCGGCGCGCCCGCCGAGGATCCCCGGGTCATCGTCCTCGTCTCGATCCGCAAGCCCAACACCAAGCTCCGCAAGGGCTACACCGGTGGCTCGGTCGCGGCCCCTGTCGCCGGCGCCATCCTCGACAAGGTCCTCCCCTATCTCGGCGTCCCTCCGCAGCCCAAGGACCCCCAGACCAAAGGCTTCATCGCCTCCGGCCACTGGTCCGCCCCCCTCCAAAACCCCGAAGACGAGAACACCTGGTAACTACAGGTTGGGTGGAGCATGTCCGGAGCAGCGATCAGGTACCCTGGATGATCCATCGACGGAGGAGACTCATGCCCCTGTCAAGACCACTCAGTTCAGCAAGGAACCGCTGGAATCCGTTCCTCTGGTCATATCGGGAATGTTGTGCAACTCCTTTGCACTGCCTGGAAGCTGATACTGCCTGGGATCAACGCGGCACACTCTGGCTCTCTGGATCAGCCAGTCCTCAAGCCTCGGACGGACAACGATAAGTCTCTGGCCTCCACTGCCCGGGGGATTGCTGCGAACCGGTAGACGGATGCCGGCATCGGAATATTATTCCCATTTTTCCATCTACATTCATGCCTTGGGAATCGCCTATAAAAAGCGGGGTGTTGCTTCAACCCTCGACCTCTGCGTCACCAGGGGCGCGGTACCCAGGGCAACACCCCGACTTTCTGTCTCCCGCCGGCGCAACCCGAGACGCCCGGCGAGCCTCCCGTGATTTCCATAGCCGCCACGGCGTTGCTGCGAAGCAGATACGCAGCGCTGATGCCAGGAGTTCACGAGCCGAGTTCTTGCCTGACCTCTCTCAATTCGTCTTGCCGCCGAGGCAAAAGAGGTGCTGAAAACCACGGATAAAGACTTGGCCGTCGCTGATGGCCGGGGAGGCATAGCAGGACTCGCCGAGCTCGTATCTTGCCACACGCTCGAACTTGACGCCGGGCGGCTATGGGAATCACTGGCCATCGTCGTTGATGAAGAAGACCAGTCCGCCAACCAGGACCGGTGAGGCGTGGTGCCGCCCGAGCCGTTCCTGCCAGAGGACTTTGCCGGTGGCCGCTTCGTAGCAGAACGCGATGCCGGCGTTGTTGATGCTCAGCAGAAAGTCGCCCGCGACGAGCAGGGAAGGGACGTAGGGGGCTCCCTTGTTCTCGCGCCAGGCGATATGGGTTTCAGTGGCGTTGCCGCTGCCATCGGGACGAATGGCGAAGATGACCTGCTTGGGCCAACTGCTGCTGATGTATACCAGCCCGGTCTTCTCGCTATAGGTCGGCGTGGCGACGAATTCTTCGGAGGGGCCGTCCACCGTCCAAAGTTGCCGGCCCGTGTCCGGGTCGAAGCTGGCCACGCACCGGTCGCCGCATTGGATCAATTGGGTGCGGCCGGCCATCTCCCGGATCAGTGGGGCGCTGTAGCTGATCCCCTGATGAGTGCGCGAGACACGCCAGAGCGTTTTCCCATCCGTCCGGCGCAAGGCGATCAGAAAGGAATCGCCTTTGCTGTCGCCGTCCAGGATGACCTTGTCTTTGTACAGCACGGGCTCGTTGCTGAAACCCCATTCGCCGGCGTGTGTCCCCGGCCGGACCAGCCAGAGCTGTGTGCCGCTGGCCAGCTCATGGGCGGCCACGACAATCTCGTCGCCGACGCGGAAGGCCGCGTAGATCCGCTCGCCGTCAGTGGCTGGTGTGCCGGAGGCGTGGCTGTTCTCCTTGTTCAGAGGCTCCAGCGGCCCCTGCACGACGGTCTGCTGCCAGAGGATCTTTCCGTTGTGGCGGTCGAGGCACAGGAGCACACGCGCCTTGGTGGCGGGCAGACCCGTGGCCGTGCAGACGCGGTCGCCCCAGATGATGGCGGAAGCGTGCCCCCGGCCGGGGATCTCCGTCTTCCAGAGAGCGTGGCTCACATCCCAGTTCGTGGGGACGCTGTGTTCGGTGCAGGTGCCGTCGCCGCGCGGGCCGCGCCAGCCGGGCCAGGGTTCGGCCCGGGCCGCAACACTAACAGCCAGGCCGACGAGCAGAACAACAGACAGTAGAGATCCGCGGATGCGATTTGTGGTCATAGGCTCACTACACCCCAAAGCTCGTCAGTAATATGCAATGTTGAGGGGGAGTCGACTAGCGGGACTTCTTTCGGGTCCGACGGGTCAGTTGTTGCAATTGAGCCAGGGCCTCTCGCTTGCCCAGATGCCGTAGAGAGGCGATGCGCGCCAGTTGCCCTTTGCGGGGCCGGGCGGTCTCGTGCTCCCAACTGTAGATGGTCTGCCCCGTTACGCCGACGAGCTTGCCGTAATCCGCGGCGGACAGGCCCAGCCGCTGTCGTTGGGAACGCAGGCCCTTGGCGGTGAACCGGACGCTGCTGTCGGCCGTGGCCGCTGGAGACGGGGTGCTCTTCAGCACCTGCTTCTGGAGCGGGTTGACCTTGCGTTGCAGGTCGAAAAGCCGGCGTTTCATCCCGGCAATGTCCTTGCGGTACTGGCCGGAGGCCTTCCGGAGAGCCTGCGTCTGCCTCCGGACCTCCTTGCGCGCCAGTCGTGAGATCTCCTCTTTCAGCACCATCGCGATGTTCGGCATGTTGTTCTCCTGCGGTTCAAGGCACGGACCTGTCGCACGCGCTGCCGGTCCCGAGCTTCGTGCGCGTGACAGAAGATAACAACATGGCGGGGCACGGCGTGTCAACCATAAATCCGCGGCGGGAAGCCTTGGGCCGGTGCGCCCAGGGCGCGTATTTCCTATCCGAATTGGTGGGGAACGACTCGGATCAGGAATTGGCACGTGGATTCTGAGCGGTCGGTCTCATCGTCTTTTCGGATGGCGGGTCCTTTGGTTGGCGGCTCCGGGATCGGGTGCGGCTCGGGCGCGGGGCCTTCAACGCGGCATCCGGCGTTGGGGCAGGGCTCTCCACGGTGCTGCCCTGCGGCTGGGAAGCCTCCTCCACCGGCCCGGCCTCGGCGGTGGCAGGGGACCCCCAACGCGGAGTTTCGCGTGGGCGACCCCGGGCCTTTTCCGAACGCGATGTGCCGCGTTTCGGTTCCGTACGTGGCTTGCGGTTTGTCTTGACCGGCTTGGGTGTCTTGCTCTCCTGGGCAGCGGCGGCAATCGGAGCCGAGGCGGGCTTGGGGTCCTCAGCACGCGGCATCGTGTTCGAGCTTGGGCTCGGAGTCCCCAAGGCGTCTTTCTGCGTTGCGGCAGTCCCTTCAACCACGGGATTTTGCGGTTGGGGAGCTTTCGGCTCGCGCTGCCGATCCGAAGGCGGCTGATGAACGACGGCGGATGGATGGGACGGCGGTTCTGCCTTCTGTCCGCTGTCGTCCGCCCTCCATGCTCCGTCCTCGGTCGTTTGTCGCTTGTCGTCCGGTCTCGTCCCCTGGCTGACGGGGGACTCCGAACGCGCCTTGTCCGGTTGGAGAAGGACTCCGGCCGGCGCGGGACCGGCGGCGGGGACCCGGGCCGGATTCAGATAGTGGCTGATTCGATCCGAGCGAAACGGGGTTCTGCACTTGGCACACTGAACCCAGTCCGCCGGCATCCCATCATGACCCTTCGGTCTGGGGGCAGAGGCGACGCGGACGATCTCATGATTCCGCTGAAAGCACGCGGTGCAGTACGGGCCCTCGAGGGCGTTGGCCTTCTTGATGTAGTAGACCGGTCCATCGACGACCATATTACCCGCCGCTGCGCCGGCGGTCTGGAGCCCGGCGATCAACTGATCCTTCTCTTGGGACGCTTTCTGAGTCTGTTCGAGCAGATGCTGCAACCGGGCCGATTCCTGAGCGAACAGGACGCGGCGGGCCTGCATCGCATCGGGGAATTCCGGCCCGAAATCGAGAGCGTCCTTGATGGCCGTCACCCACTCCGAAATCGTCTGGCGAAGTCCCATAAATGACCTCCTGGCAACCGTATCAGGCTCCCCAACGCGACCTGCCGCACTTGGGGGTCCTCTACACCCTCATACTCCTTAACATCGGCTCCCCGGACAGGTCATGTCATCGGCCAAATCCGCCTTGGACTTCATCAGTACTGGCAGCCGCTGCACTACCGACTTCCCTGCTGCAGCTCCGGGCTCACCGTTTGGCCGGCAAAGCTTTCCTGCGACAAGCTAACCGTCAGTTCGGTCTGTTCCCTGCCTTCGTTGTACTGAGCCTTGCTCCCAGCGTACTTGCCGGAAAGCCACAGCTTCACGGTTTGGCGCGTGTGGGTGGGGTCGGCTACGTGCAGACGGGTCACGGCGGACGAGGTGTCGAGCGCGACCAGGCAGGGGGCCTCCACCTCGATGGATGAATTCGCGCCCCAGGCCAATCGACCCGGCTCGAAGAAGACGGCTTGGATGAGCTTTCCCTCCCGGCTTGCGATCGCCAGCGTAGCGGCTGTCTGTTGCAGGATCGCGGCCGGCAGCGCATCGCACAACGATGGCATGGCGGCGACGTCGGCATCGGGGATGACGACGTACGCGTATTGAGCATCGTGCGGCTTGGCGCCGTGGTCGATCCAGAGGCTGAATACATCGCGCTCGACACTCCGCGTCGATTCCCGACTGTGGACCCTGTGCCAATCCCCTTTCTGTGTCTGGGCGGCAACCGTCGCTGTTACGGGATGGGGGAATACATACCCGATCCCATCGTGGTGGACCCACTTCAGTCTGTCGAGAGAGTATTGACCTTTCTCGATCTCGCGGGACTGTCGCTCCATGCTGATGGTCACGCGGCCGTTCAAGAGGCATTGATTCACGGAGGTCAACACGGTTTCGGGGGCGCTGCAGTCGATCCCGGCGCCCAGACAGACGACGGCACGATCGAGGAAGAACCAGGCCTTCCGCGCCCGCAGGCCATCGCGCAGGTACTCCATCGCCGCCAAGCCATACTCGCCGCCGGACAGACCTCCGACGAGATTGCTCCGCCCCCGGCAGGCTTTCGAGTTCGGCTCCAGGGAGCCCTGGTCCTGCCGGCACGTGGTGCCCGGCAAACGCCGCCAATCCCAGACCGGGAAGAGATCATTGTATTCGGTGCCGGTCCGATAGAAGTAGGTGACGCCGTCGCCCAGGTGCAGGCCCAGCAGGTTCTCGCCGTTGCAGGTCTCGGCCCCGATCACCCGTGTGGAGCTCATCTTGACCGACGCGTACCACGTCGGCCGCCGATGGATGGTCATATCCGACCGCCAAAAGTGCTTGTTGCCGACCAGCGTGTTCACGCCGGTTTCCGTGCCGGAGGAGATCAAACGCGCGTATATCTCCGTCTCGGCGGGATCGAGGGACTTCATCGACTCCAGTTGGCGCAGGGCGGAGTGACCTTTGCTGGATTGGCAATCTCGGAAGATCTGCCGGCCGCAGCCGCTGATGTCCATCCGTCCCTTCCAGAGAGCCCAGGCTGGCCCTTCCTGCAAATAGCGGCGGAGCACCTCCCATTGTTGCGGCGTCAGGGCATAGCTCGTTCCCTGGAAGATATTCGCCCAGTGGATCATGTCGGAGCCAAACGATCCGCCGTAATTGCCCCACTGTTGCTGCGGCCCATGCTGATGGAAGGAGTAGTCCGGCTGGACCCCTTCCTGGGTCGTGACCCGCAGTTCGCTGAGGATTTGTTCCCGGGCCTTCGCCATGAAGTTCGGATCGTTCGCGATGAGCCCTTTCATGAAGGCGATTTCCGCCAGCCAGACTTTGTTCTGGCCGGTCATCCCCATCTTGCTGCGGCCGAGGACCCGCTGCATTGTCTGCTCTCTTAAGTCCGCCGGAACCGTGTCCCCCATCAGGATCAGAATCGGCGCCATGGTCTGGGGCACACCGATCTGGTTGTACCACCAGTTGGGGTTCACGTAGTCGTTCCGCGTCCAGTGGTCGAGGCCTTTGAGAATCGCTGCCCTCAGCTCCGCGTTGCCGGCCAGCGGGTGGCCGGACTTGTTGTAAGCTTCCGCCATCGAAAGCAGCCGGCTCACGTGGCGGGCGGTCGACCACGCCCCCGGCTCTTTGTTCGTATAATCGATGTCTGGCCAGGACCCATCCGGCCGGAGGGCCGCGATGTATCCTTCAACCGTCCTTGCCTCGGGCGCTCCGCGCGTATACGCCTCCACAAAGTGCGCCCGCAGCTTCGACATATCCTCGGCAGAGGTGGCGCTGGCTGTCTCTTGTCCCCGCCCCATCAGGGGCAGAACCGCGAGCAGGACGACCAGGGATCTGTGCTTTCGCATGGGAGGAATCCATCCAATCCGAAATTACTCATTCGTATTCATGCGGCCCTTCGTGTCGGCCGGGCTTGACGGGGAGTCTACTCCACGACGGCGCCCCAGGCAACGGGATTGCCCGGCAGGGCAATCGCATGTGAATCTGGGGCGCATTTGTGGCATCGGCATCCTGCCGATGATTCATGGGCTGGAAGCCCATGCCACGCCGGTAGAACACCCACGTGCAATAGCCCTGGATTGCCCTGTGGCCGGACCCGTGGGGCGGGGCCGGGCCCAATTGGGTTCGTTTTGCACATTTCGTCCTCCGGAGCGGCAGCCAGCCGGTCAAATTGGGTTTGTTTCGCACGATCGCCATCCGGCTGGAATGCCGGAATAATGGAGTATTGGAGTGGTGGGGGGCCTGTCGGCCCGCCCGAAATTGGGTTTGTTTCGCACGTTTGCCCCCGCAGTGGCCCCGCCCCCGGTCTACCGGCCATTGGCTTCGTTTTGCGCATTTGTCCCTCGTTCGCCGTCCTGTCGCCCCGTCCCACCCGGCCCCGCCGGGAATTGGCTTTGTTTCGCCGCAGTCCTTTGGATGTCAAATTCACCATAACTCTTTGCCCATAAAGGACTTGTCCCTCACGCCGCTCTGCTGCCAATTGGGCATGGTTCAGACTCGCGAGAGCCCATGGTAACACTCGGATGACATGTAATGCTCATCGTGTCTGCTATAAGTACTTGTGGATCAAGTAGTTATGAACTGCCATACGCGCTGGCACTCAACGAAGAGTGTTACCCTACTTTGAACCATGCCCTGCCAATTGGGTTTGTTTGACGCAATCGATCCGCGCGGGCCTGAGGCGGCGGGTTTGTCCCCCATCCGCAATCCCCAATCCGCAGTCGAGGAATTGGCTTCGTTTGGCGCATTTGCCCTGCGCTCGTCCCCCCGTCCCGTCCCCCAGGTACCCCAGCCCGCCCAAGTTTGGCTTTGTTTCGCACGATTGCCCCTCGTCCGCCAAGCCCCGCCCCCGTTGGCCCAATTGGCTTTGTTTCGCACATTCCGTTCTCACGCCAAGACGCAAAGCACGCAAAGAAAGCCGAAACGACCTTCAAATCATAATTCATCAATCATAGATCAAAAGCTCCCTCTACCTAGGGGCCGTGTTGCACGAATCGTGCCGAAATTCTGTGCGCGCACGACGCCCGAAAGCAGCGTAACTCCTTGTGCCTGAAGGAATAAAGAATTTCTCGCACACGGGGTGTTTTACCTTTTCAACTGTTGCACAAACGATCTTGATGAGGTTATGCACAAGGGCGGTTCAGGGGCGTGGACACTACGCACATGCTCGCCGTAGTCCAGGATCCCAACAGCGTCGCGTTCACTTCCGGCGTTCTGCGGAGGCGGTTCATGGGCCGGACCCCTTCTGAAGACGGCCCATAAGCGGATTCCTTCGGAAGAAGTCTCATCTCCGGCTTCGCCTTCCTGATTCCGGCCTCCTCCGCTGGTGCCCGGTCTCTTCTGGTTCCGGGCACGTGTGATCTTACTCGCTGACGATCCGACCCCGCGAATTGGACCGAATAAACCCGACGAACGAGCTACGCGTGCGAATCGGATCGACCCCACGGAAAGGCCGGGCGTGGAATCTGAATCAGCAAGACCATCTCGGCGACTGGGACGTGCCTGCTGCTGCATCCGACGCGCTTTTAGCAGCAAGGCGTACAAGGAGGAAAGGCGATATCGCTCATGCACCCTGAACCGCCTCTTCCCTTCTTCGCAGCCACCTTTGCCGGACCTCCGAACTCGGGCTGAACATCACGCACGCACTGGCTTCTCCCCGTGTCGTCACGCCGACTATGCTATCCCCAGATTCCTCGGGCGATGCGTTTATCGCTTTGCAGGTACCAGCGGAGAGCTACTGGATCGAGGCAGCGGACCCGCGAAAGATCAGAATAGGGGCAGACCCGAATGGCACTTCCATAAGCGGCCCGCCAAGGACCGATAAGAGTGTAGAAGAATAGACCTCCAAGCCGAGAAGATTGTTGTAATGGCAATCTTTTCACAAGGAGGTCTATCATGGACCAGTATAC
>JAMCWO010000099.1 GCA_023481165.1 Planctomycetota bacterium
GCGCTGGGGGTCGGAGTGCCGGTTGGATGTGGGGCTTCTCAACGCTCTGTGGCGACAGGGGATTCCCCAGCCGCAAATCGCTCTTCACGAGGCGACCGAGGGCGCCCTATGCACGCGGCTCGACGTCACAAACAGCGCCGATGCGGTTCTCGATGCGCAGCGGGCGGTCTACGTGGCGGCCGACAGCCTCCGGGCGGATCTGCGCTTGACGGGAAGCGTGGATATGAACACTCGCGGCGATGCGTCGATTGCGGCCGGTCCTGTGCTGGACTTGCCGCTGGATCGGGTGCCCGAGCAGCACGCCTACCGTAAGGCCTTGATTACCTTGGAGGCACGCCGGCGTGAGTACGACCTTCTGGCAGACACGGTCCGGCTGGAGGTGCGTGAGGCATACCGGAAACTCTCGGAGACCGCCGAACGATACCAGATCCTGTCGGCGGCGCTGACGACCGCGCAGGCACGGGACAAGCGGACATCGATCCTGATGGAGTATGGGCAGGCCAGTAGCCGGCGTGTCCTGGACGCTCTCAACGATCTGTACGACGCCCGCAATGCGGCGACGGATGCGTTGACTGACTATGCCGTCGCCACGCTGAATTTCTACCGGGACACGGAGGCGCTCCAGGTCCGGCCGGACGGCATGTGGCAGGAGGGACCGGATATCCCCGTGTCCCCCATGAAAACGACGGCAAATATCCCAACGGCGGCGAAGTAGTCTGTGGTATAATAGCCTGAGGCTGATGCAGGTCTGGCGGACTGCACCCAGGAGTAGACGACCAGTCAAGTTACCGGAATTCTGCGGAAGGAAAGGGTGGATATGGTTCTCAGGAGTGCAATGGGGGTCATGGTGGTGCTATCGCTGGTTTCAGGGACTCTGCGGGCGGCGGATGTCATTCTGAACGAGTACAACGCCGTCGACAACAGCAGCTTTCTGGGGGGCGGTGATTCCTCGGCGGATGAGGTGGGCGGCCGTGCCTCGGACTCCTACTTCGGCCGGATCATGGGTAATGGCGGCGATTGGTTCGAGTTGGTCGTCATCAAGGACCACTTGGACATGCGCGGCTGGCAACTCGAGACGTACAATGGCACCAAGCTTGACAAGACCCTCACGTTGACGGTCGATCCGATCTGGTCGGACCTCCGGGCCGGCACCATCATCACGGTGGCCCAGGAGGTGCCGACCGACGTCAGCTACGATCCGGCCGTCGGCGACTGGTGGATCAATGTCCAGGCCAAAACCGGCGGCGATGGGAAATACATTTCCGCCAAGTCGTTCGACGTGAGCAACAAGGACTGGCGCCTGCGCATCCGGGATATCGCCGGAACGACCGTCTTCGGGCCGGCAGGCGAAGGAATCAGTCCGCTCAGCGGGGTCGGCACGACGGAGGTGTTTCAACTGAGAGCTGATCCCAGCGCCGCCATTGAAGCCGACTCGCTTCACTACGACACCAACAGCAGGTATAGTACGTTTGGCGCTCCGAATCATTGGGGCGGGCAGGATTTCAAGAGCCTTCGGCCCGTGCTAGCCCCGGAGCCGGCCTCCATTACGGTGCTGGCGCCCAACGGCGGAGAGGCCTTTACTTCCGGCCAAGTCGTGACGGTCCGGTGGCAAAGCGAGGGCATTGCCGAGACCGTGCTGGTCGAGTTCTCCATCGACAACGGCACCTCCTGGACGCCGGTGTATCCGCCGAACGTCAGCAACACCGGTCAGTACAAGTGGCTGGTGCCGCTCGTCGACTCGGCGAAGGCGATGATTCGCGTTTCCAGCTCGAACCGGCTGGCGATAGCCGCCACCAGCAAGAATACGTTCAGCATCGTGGCGAGCACCACGGTGGCCGCTCTCGGCAACAGTGGTTGGCCGGAGTTCTCCGCTCTGGCTCGCTTGATCGCTGCATGGCTGAACTGAAGACATAGGACCTGGGGTGGTATCGGCGCGGCGGAAAGTCTTGCCGATGCCACCTGCCCTCATCTCCCAAGCTGCCTGCCATCCTCTCGCGAACTTTCCCTACCACCGCGGCGGCAGATCGTATATAGTGTGGCTCCCGGCGTGGTTGTAAGGGCCCACCGCTCTGAAGCAAGTTTTTGAACGAGGTGCTGGAGATCAATGGACGTACAGGAAGGCGCATATAACTTCGGGCAGATCGAGAAGAAGTGGCAGGAGTTCTGGCAAGAGCACAAGACCTTCAAGGCCAAGGACTGCGATGCCTCCCGGCCGAAGTACTACGTGCTGGACATGTTCCCCTATCCGAGCGGTGAGGGTCTGCACGTGGGACACCCGGAGGGCTACACGGCCAGCGATATCGTCGCGCGCTACAAGCGAATGAAGGGCTTCAACGTGCTGCACCCGGTTGGTTGGGATGCCTTCGGCCTGCCCGCCGAGCAGCACGCGATCAAAACGGGCACGGACCCGGCGTTGACGACCGCCAAGAACATCACCAACATGCGGCGGCAGACCAAGTCGCTCGGATTCAGCTATGACTGGGACCGCGAGATCGCCACGACCGACCCCGAGTACTACAAGTGGACGCAGTGGATCTTTCTGAAGTTCTTCAACAGCTACTTTGACGAGCGCGAGCAGAAGGCCAAGCCGATCGAAGAATTGCCCGTCCCGGGGGGCCTGAGCGAGAAGGAGCGACATCAATTCATCGACGACCACCGGCTGGCCTACCAGGCGGATGTGCCGGTGAACTGGTGTCCAGCCTTGGGCACGGTGCTGGCCAACGAGGAAGTGGTGGGGGGCGTCAGCGAGCGGGGCGGCTATCCCGTGGTGCGCCGGCCCATGCGGCAGTGGATGCTGCGCATCACGAAGTATGCGGACCGCTTATTGGAGGACCTGGCGGAAGTGGACTGGCCCGAGTCGATCAAGAAGCTGCAAGTGGACTGGATCGGCCGGAGCGTCGGGGCGGAGGTCCGTTTCCAGATCGATCGGCACGACCAGGACCTTTGGGTCTTTACCACCCGGCCCGATACGCTCTTCGGAGCGACCTACATGGTGATCGCCCCGGAGCACCCGTTGGTCGACGCGATTACGACGCCCGCCCAAAAGGCAGCGGTCCAGGAGTATCGCGAAGTTGCTGCACGCAAGAGCGACCTCGACCGGACGGACCTGGCCAAAGAGAAGACCGGCGTCTTCACCGGGGCCCATGCCATCAATCCGGTGAACAACGAGAAGATTCCGATCTGGATCAGCGACTATGTTCTGATCAGCTATGGCACGGGAGCCATTATGGCTGTGCCGGCCCACGATGATCGTGATTTCGAATTCGCCAAGAAGTTCAATCTGCCGATCATTCCTGTGGTTGAGCCGCCCGACCCTCACGACGCCGAATTGGTCCGGCGCAGTGAACTCTGTTTCACGGGCGACGGCAGGGCGATCAACAGTGGGCCGTTCAATGGTCTGCCGACGCGGGAGTTCCAGGAGAAGATCACGGCTTGGCTCGCGGAACGGGGGCAGGGCAAGAAGGCGGTCAACTACAAGCTGCGGGACTGGCTGTTCAGCCGCCAGCGGTACTGGGGCGAGCCATTTCCAATTCTTCACGCGGAAGATGGACGGGTCATTGGTCTATCGGAGGATGAGTTGCCGTTACGCTTGCCCGACGTCGCGGACTATCGGCCACCGGGGACGGGGGAGTCGCCGCTGGCCAAAGCGACGGACTGGGTCAACGTGACTCTGCCCGATGGAACCAAGGCCCAGCGGGAAACGAACACGATGCCCCAGTGGGCGGGCAGTTGCTGGTACTATCTGCGCTACCTCGATCCGAGGAACTCTCAGCGCGGGTGGGACCCGACGAAAGAGAAATACTGGATGCCCGTGGACCTGTATATCGGCGGGGCCGAGCACGCCGTGCTGCATCTGCTCTACTCGCGCTTCTGGCACAAGTTCCTCTACGATCTGGGCTACGTCAGCACCAAAGAGCCGTTCCACAAGCTCATCAACCAGGGGATGATCCTGGGCGAAGACGGCCAGAAGATGAGCAAGTCGCGCGGCAACGTGGTCAATCCCGACAAGGTTGTCGAAGAGTACGGCGCCGACTCCATGCGGCTGTACGAAATGTTCATGGGGCCGCTGGAAGCGATCAAGCCGTGGAGCATGCGCGATATGCAGGGGGTGTCCCGGTTCCTCCAGAAGACCTGGCGCATAGTCGTCGACGAGGAGACGGGCCAACTGGCTCCGGCGGTGAAAGACGCGGAGCCCGATGAGGAGACGGCTCGTCTGTTGCACCAGACGATCCACAAGGTCGGCAGCGACATCGAAACCTTCGGCTTCAATACGGCGATCAGCGCGATGATGATCTTCGTCAATCATCTGGCGAAACAGGAAGTCCGGCCGCGCTCCGTCGTAGAGTCGTTCATTCTCCTTCTGGCGCCCTTTGCTCCCCACATCGCCGAAGAACTCTGGCAACGACTCGGCCACCCGGAGAGTCTCGCCTACCAGTGCTGGCCGAGGTACGAAAAGGAGATCGCCCGCGAAAAGCAGATCGAGCTGCCGGTGCAGATCAATGGCAAGCTCCGGGACCGTATCCTGGTTCCGGTTGACTTGGAGGAAGAGCAGGTCAAGGCCCGGGCACTCGCCAGCGGGAAGATCGTCGCGGCGCTGGCCGGCAAAACTCCCAAGAAGGTCATCGTGGTCAAGGGCAAGATGGTCAGCGTCGTGGTCTGATATGCACGAGGAGATCGAGGCCAAGCTCAAGGTGGATTCGCTGGAGGTGGTCGAGCGAAGGCTCAGCGCGTGCGGGGCGAGTCTTCTCGGCGAGACGGTGCAGACAGACGCCTACTTCGATACCGTCGCCCGCGAGTTCACCCGAGGCGACAAGGCCCTGCGCCTGCGCCGGGAGAGGATCGGACAGCACGAGCGGCTCATCCTCGCGTATAAAGGTCCCAAGCAGGCGGACGACTACAAGAAACGCGTTGAAGTCGAGTTGGAAGTAAGCGACGGGGAGGTGGCCGAGGCGCTGCTGGCTGCCCTGGGTTATAACAAGGCTCTTGCCTTCGACAAGCGGCGCCGCCTGTGGCGCCTGCGCGACTGCGAAGTGGCCTTGGATGAATTGCCGTTGTTGGGGACCTTTGTGGAGATCGAGGGACCGGACTCGCACGCCATCCTGCAAGTACAGGAGATGCTGGACCTGTCCCGCGTGCCCCATACGAGGGATAGCTACGCGAGCTTGATCGAGCGCGAGTTGTCCAGGCTCGGACGAGATCGCCGGGAAGTCTACCTCGAAGACAGAAAGTGAGTCCTCGACTGGGGTGACAGAGATGAGCTTCAAGATTGGCAATGTGGTGGTCGGGTTGGATGCGTCGCTGTTTCTGATGGCCGGGCCGTGCGTCATTGAGAGTGAGGATCTCTGCCTGCAGATCGCCGAGCGGCTGGTGGAGATCTCGCAGTCCACGCGGGTTGGGATCATCTTTAAGGCGAGCTTCGACAAGGCGAATCGCAGCAGCATCTCCAGCTTCCGGGGTCCGGGTCTGGCTCAGGGCATGAAGATCTTGGCGAAGGTGCGGACCAGAACGGGCCTTCCCGTGATGACGGACATCCACGAGCCGGCCCAGGCGGTGGAGGCGGCGCAGACCGTGGACTGCCTCCAAGTGCCGGCCTTCTTGTGCCGCCAG
Source organism: Planctomycetota bacterium (assembly GCA_023481165.1). Taxonomy (GTDB): domain Bacteria; phylum Planctomycetota; class Phycisphaerae; order Sedimentisphaerales; family Anaerobacaceae; genus PLanc-01. The sequence continues at coordinate 5,608 of JAMCWO010000099.1, forward strand.
ACGGATTTGCTCTGTGCCTGCGCCCAGACGGGCCGGCCTATCAGTGTCAAAAAGGGCCAATTCCTTTCCCCCGCCGAGATGGGCAACGTCGTAGACAAGATCAGGGCCTGCAGGAACGACAAGGTCATCCTGACGGAGCGGGGCACGTTCTTCGGGTACAACCGGCTGGTGAATGACATGACCGGTATCGCCGTGATGCAGCAATTCGGCTGCCCGGTGGTTTTTGACGCGACGCACAGCACGCAACAGCCGGGTGGACTGGGAGCAGCCAGCGGCGGCCGACGCGAGATGGCGCCCCTGCTGGCGCGAGCCGCCGTGGCGGCGGGCGCGAACGGGCTCTTTTTGGAGGTGCACCCCGAGCCGGAGAAGGCCCTCTCGGATGTTGCCTCGATGCTGCCTTTGGATTGGTTGGGAGACCTCGTGCGGGTCTGCAGTGCTATTTTCGAGATTACGCATGGGCAACGTAAGAGCTAAGCAGACATCCTACACATACGGGCCGGTACCTTCGCGCCGGCTGGGTTTGAGTCTAGGCGTGGACATCGTCCCGGCGAAGATCTGTACGCTGGACTGCGTCTACTGCCAGATCGGCCGGACCACCCGCAGAAGCAGCGTGCGTCAGGACTTCATTGATATCGACGCTGTCCTCGCGGAATTGGCGGCGAAGCTGAAGGCCGGCCTCAAAGCCGACTATATCACCATCGGCGGTTCCGGCGAGCCTACGCTGAACAGCAGGCTGGGCGACCTGATCGACGGCATTCGGCGGCTCACCGACATCCGCGTGGCCATCCTGACGAATGGCACGCTTCTCTACCGGGCGGATGTGCGGACCGAGTGTGCCAAGGCGGATGTGGTCTGCCCGACCCTCGATGCGGCCGAGGCGGCTGTTTTCGAGGCGGTACACCGGCCGACCCGCGGTATTACTATTGAAAAGCTGGTTTCCGGGCTGGAGCAATTCCGCCAGGAGTACTCCGGCCAGATCTGGCTGGAGGTCTTTCTGGTGGCCGGCGTGAACACGGGGGCGAGGCAGCTCGAGAAACTCAAAGGCCTGATCCAGCGGATTCGGCCAGACAAGGTGCACCTCAATACGGCGGTCCGTCCTCCAGCCGAGCCGGACGTCCGGGCAGTACCGGTCGCCATGCTGGAGGCCATCGCCCGCCAGATCGGCGGCAACTGTGAGGTGATCGGAGCGCCGCCGGCCGCTGTCGGCGACGAGCATCGACAGCACGCCCAAGTGGATGTCGTGTCAGTGCTGAAACGTCGGCCGTGCTCCGTCGAGGACATCTGTACGGGCTTGGCGATGGACCGTACTGAAGTCATGAAACACCTGGCCCATCTTCAGGATCTGGGGGTCGTCACGAGCGAGCGGCGGGGCGACATCACCTACTTTCAAATCCGCGCCGACACACCCTGAGAAGCGTTATCCGGACATAGCCGACGGAGGTTCTGCCCCACGCTCCAGCGTCCGCTTCCGCGCATGGACCGCGTAAATGAACCGTCCGATAGTCCATATTTTGTAAAGGCGGACGCTCCATTGGCCGATAAAAGCGGTAGCATGAAAAGGCCACAACGACAGTTAGTGCTCAATAAGGGAGCGGAGAAGTACATCTTCCGCTATGAACAAGGTCGGGAGGACGAGCTGCTCGACGCGCTGATCGAGCAGGCCAAGGATAAGCGCACGGACTTTGACTGGTTCGACGCCGCGGTGATCAGCTTCAAGCTGACGCAGTCCCTGATCGGCTGTGCCGAGCAGATCCTGCGAGAGGGGGACCCGAAGCGCGACGAAGGATACCTCGGAACCCAGGACAAGGATGTCAGGACGATACCGTAACCGATGTCAATCAAAGGTGGTCAATGATGCCAGTCGATCAAGTAGGTAGGTGGACCATGGAAGAAGGCAGTGCAACGATCGAGCAATTCCTGCATTATCTGAAATTCGAGAAACGGTTCTCGGAGCACACGGCCAAGTGCTATGGGGCCGACCTGACGCAGTTCACGGACTTCCTCCTGAACGGCTCGAACGGAGCGACCCCGAGTGCGACGAACCGGGCTTGGGAACCGGGAGCGCCGGCCGAGGCCGCGACGATGGGGCAGCCGGAAGCAGGGACGGCCACGGCCGTCGCGACGCAGACGGAGCAGGAGGCCGATCCGCACCTGCTGGCGGTGGATGTCGATGAGGCCCGGGCCTACCTCGCCCACCTGAATGACAAGGGCTACTCCAAGGCGACCATCGCGCGCAAGCTGGCCACGCTCCGCAGCTTCTACAAGTTCCTGGTAAAGACGAATCGCTGCGCGAGCAATCCGCTGACGGCGATTCGCACGCCCAAGCAGGACAAGAAGCTGCCGCGCTTCCTGGAATACACGGAGGTGAAGCGTCTCCTGGAGACGCCGCCGACGGATAGCTGGCTGGGCTCGCGAGATCGCGCGATTCTGGAGACGCTCTACAGCACCGGGATTCGCGTCAGCGAGCTCGTCGCGCTGAATATGGATGATATCGATTTCCTCAGCGAGGTCATCCACATCCGGGGCAAGGGCAAGAAGGAGAGGATCACGCCGATCAGCTCTTCGGCCCTGCAGGCGATTCAGCACTATATGGAATACCGGAACAAGCGGGCCCAGAACAACAGCCACTTTGATTCCCGGGTGCTGTTCGTGAACAAGCACGGGCAACGCCTGAGCACGCGGAGCGTCCGCCGCAAGATGGACAAGTACCTGAAGATCGCCGGCCTCGATCCGGCCATCAGCCCGCATACGCTGCGGCACAGCTTCGCCACGCACATGCTCAACAACGGGGCGGACCTGCGCAGCGTCCAGGAGTTGCTGGGGCATCAATCCCTTTCGACGACGCAGGTGTACACGCACCTGACGACGCGGAAGCTGAAGGAAGTCTACGAGAATTCGCATCCGCGGGAGACGATGAGCCAGGAGAGCTACAGCTCCCCCGTGGCGCCCGGAGGAAACGGGCAGGTGTAGGATGTACCGGTGGCGCGGCCGTTGCGGCGGCGCGGTCGTGGGCAGGAGGCCCCGATTCCACCGACTTCTGTCTATAAGGCCAACGGATTGGATTAAAGGAGCCGCTCGTAAGGGCGGCTCTTTTTGTGTCCGCCGCTGGCCTTCCTTACCCTCAGGGCATCAGTTCTTTGACGATGCGGTCTGCATTATAAACTTGTCGGAGAGCTTCGAGAATCGCGGCTGAATGCACGGCGACGGCGCGGGCCTGCTGCTCGGTGTAGATGAAGTCGAGCACCAACGACTGGATATTCCCGTCGAAGATGATCCCGACGAGTTCGCCGTTGCGATTGACCAGGGGACTGCCCGAATTGCCGCCGATGATGTCGGCCGTCGAGACGAAGTTGAAGGGCGTATGGAGGTCGAGCTGGCTCTTGCGCTCGATCCAGCGCTCGGGCAGCTTGAACGGCTCCCGATTGCCCTGTTCCTGCGCCCGCTCGTAGAGCCCCGCAAAGGTCGTCCACGGTGGGATCTGCTTGCCTTGCTCCGTGTAGCCTTTGACCACGCCGAAGGCCAACCGCAGCGTGAAGGTGGCGTCGGGATAGACCTGCGTCCCATAGATCGCAAACCGCGCTTCCGCGAGCTTGGCATAGGCCTGGCGCAGCGGCTCCTCGACCTGGTCCTCGTACGTCTTGCGGAGGCTCCGGGCCTGGGGATCGACGAGCATGGCCAGTTGGATCATGGGATCGGTCGATGGGCGGATCGCCTCCAGCTTTTCCTCGGCCAGCTTCTTGCGGACCTCGACGCTCTTGAGCTTGGTGCCCTCGACCAATTGGGCGGCCCGTTCCCGCGGCGACTTGCCGGCGAGAACTTTCTGCACCAGGGGATCGTTGTACCCCTTCATCTCCGCGAACATGCTCAGCGAATCGGCGAGCAGCGTTGTCTCCAGGTCGTTGTAGATCGGCGCCTCGGAGAACAACTCGAACTTGAGCGACTCCAGATTCGACTCCCGATACTCGCGGAGACGATCGGCGTTGGGCTTGGTTGATTCCTCGGACAACCGCACCAACGTCCGGGCGATGCCGAACAACTGACTGTGGAAGGCGGAGCCCTGCTCCAGCAAGTCCCAATCATAGTAAATGCCGTCCCACACCTTCAATGCGGCGGCCACCTCGTTCCAGGGATCGCCGATGGGCTCCTTCAGCAAGGACTTCTTCTCTTGCACTGCTTGGCGAAGGTTCCGCTCCTCGGCCTGTTTGCGGCTCAGGATCGCCGGGTCCTGCAGGCCGGCGAGCATCCCCAAGCGGGCTTTGCGGCTGTTCTGGACGCCAAAGAGGTCGTCCTGCGCCCGGCGGGCGTTCTCCCGACTCTCCTCGCTATAGGTGGAGAGCATAACCTCCCAGCGAAAGAGCTTGCGTAGCGTCTGGGGAAAGACCTTGTCGCGCAGAAACGCGATGTGGTCCATCGTATCCAGCCGGTCGGTCCGGCCGGGATGGCCGGAGACGAAGACCAGCTCGTTGTCCCCCGGGCCCTTCGGGCTCCACTTGAGATAGTCCTTGATCCGGGCGGGCTTGCCATCCTCGTAGACGCGGAAGAAGCAGATGTCGAGATCGTAGCGCGGATACTCAAAGTTGTCCGGGTCGCCGCCGAAAAAGGCGATGTCCTTCTCCGGGGCGAAGACAATCCGGATATCGGTGTACTTCTTGAAGCGGTAGAGGTGGTAGAGTCCACCGTGGTAGAGTGTGACCACGTCGCTGCGCAGTCCCGTCTGGTCGAGCGACTCTTTCTCGACCGTGTTCATCGCCGCCCGGCGGGCCTGGAACGCCTCGGCGGAGCTCATTCCCGGCTTGACCGCCGCGTTGATCCGCACCGTCACGTCCTCGATGCTCTGCAGGACGTTCAGCTCCAGGTCCAGGCAGCGGATCTCCTCTTCGAGCGTCCTGGCATAGAAGCCCTGGGCGATCAGGTCGCGCTCCTTGGTGCTGAGCTTCTGGAGGCAATCGGCGCCGACGTGATGACGAATCATCA
>JAMCWO010000171.1 GCA_023481165.1 Planctomycetota bacterium
AGGGGTGTACCGTTCCCCGACCATCCGAGCCTATTTCGAGCGGGTGCAACATGGGCGGCCCGAGCGGCGCAAGATCGCCTTGGTGGCCACGGCCCACTATCTGCTGCGGTGTATGCACGCGATGCTCCTGCGGAACGAGCCGTGGCACGAGGCGGCGTGAGGACAGCCGGGACCGATCCTGGTGGGCCTGGGCCGCGCCGCCAGGGTCGGACTACTCTCCGCGGGAAAAGAAGAGGCGGTTCAGGGAAGAAAGGGAGATCGGGGACATCGACAGACGAGACGTTCCAGCGACGATTCGCGGGATTACCTGACCGGACTCCGCTCCTGGGGACTGAGGCCACGCGACCTCGTTAGGGTGAATGGAGCCGGTTTCGTACGTAGCCACTTGGCGCCCCGAACCGGGTGATGCCGAATAGATGTGTGGAATTCCCGCGAAAAAATCCCGCGACCGTCTTGACAACGGCTTGCTCATAGATGTCCCCGGAATTCGCGTCAACCAATAATTGCTAATTCGAGATGTGACCCCGTTAATCCCCAGGTAATCCCCCCAGGGGCAGGGGCAGGGGCAGGGGCGACGTTGGGTCTATACCACGTCGCCTTGTCCTCTTGATCCTGTCTCTGGTCCAAAGCGCTAAATCCCAGGGGTCTGGGGACAGAGTCCCCAGAGGTACAGAATTGTATAGGCGACCGATTGGCTCGTGATCGTTGGGCCGTGTTGCACTTCGGATGTTAATGCGCCTGCCATGCCCGTATACTACCGCTGGTCTACCGCCCGTCAACCAATAATTGCTAATTCGAGATGTGACCCCGTTAATCTGCACGTCCCGTGGGATCGGTTCACGCTCGGTTCCTGATGAGGTACGCCCCGCGGCTTCCAGGTAACGCTTGGCCCTCTCAATCTTCTGTGCCGCCATCTCGTGTTGGGCCTTCACCAAGACCCCGAAGTCGTCTGGGGCAAGGGATGAGGTGTCTCGGTACCAGACACCTTTGTAGAACGCAAATTGGATCTGTTGACCCTTCATGGGACGGCCGCCGATCCTAAGGGTGTAGACGATGTCAGAACTGTAATCGCCGGAGAAGACTTGGCTGCACACGCTGCTGACCCCACTCAGTCGGTACCATTGGCCCTTCCAATTGACGTGCCACCGCCTGAGAAGCCCCCTTCTCTGGACTTGCATGTCTGGCATACGCCTGATCATTGACTCTCCCGTTGCGGGTTCATGACTTTTCGCCCTTCCATTTCTTAGATGGAAAGTCCGGACCTCCAACGAAAATCGAGTCGCGTACTTCCATCCGTATTATCTCGGTGGATGTCATCTATGTCAAGAACCCTGCTGAAGTTGTCAGAGGAGGATTGCGTCCGAGAGTGCCATGTGAGAGGGCGAGGTGACGCAGATATCCACCGTGTGGATGGTTGACGGTTCCTGTCAGTTTCCGCTTGCCACCTTTGCCAGCCGACCCATACAATGCAGTCCTTGCACGGCTGTACAGTTGTGAGCAATGAAGCAAATAGCTTTCTCGGGAGACGCAGAGGCGTGACCTGCCCACCGCCCGTAGGGTAGGTCGGTGTCCAGGGCTTGTCAAGGAGAGCGTGTATGCCCTTTGAAGAGAAGGAGATGATGGAGATTGCTGATTCATCAGGGGACTCAGATTTCCTTGCATTCGCAGCAGACGGTAAAGGCATCATGATCGCCCCTCAGTCATATGGCGAACCGGCCCGGAAGGTCTTGTTCCCGGAGGCGAGCAGGTTCGCGAAATGGATGAAGGCCCAGCACAGCGATGTACAAGTCCAGATCGCTCGCGACTACCCCACGCTCGACCTTAGGGGTAACGATGTCTGGATGCCGGTAGTCTACTTGGCGGCGAACATCGCACTTCCACTATTCCTGGGTATTGTCTCCAATTATCTTTATGACCGTCTTAAGGGAAAGCTGAAGGGAGATAGACCTATCATACATCTTGATGTGCGGTACATAGACATGAAGTCTCGTACAGGCAAGTCGCTGAAATTCGCGGGCGACATTCAAGCTTTCGAGAGAGCCATGAAGCAGCTTAGGGACAACAATTTTCTTGAGTGACGGCATGTTTCGCACGGATCGCGTAGCCTCAGCCTTTGCTCGTATGGTGCCGTCAATATTGGGTGCCCTTGAGGCAACGGACGCGTTCCGGTATGCGGACGCCCGCACTCAGCTCGCCGCGATCAGGGCTACTGTGGACTGCATCGAAGTGAGTCCTGACGATCCGGACGAGATCCCCAATGAGCGATTCATCCTGTCTACAATCATAGCTTTCTTCGAGGCATATAACGATTTGTGGCAAGCGATACATGCAGGACAGTTCTCGGCCTCGTGGGAACGTCTTCAGGATGCTCTGGATTGTCTCAGGTCCATTAAGAAGTTTTCCAACCCTCCTGTCGCCGAATTCGACTTCTTCGAATGCCAATTGGCTGAAATAGAGAAGCTCTACCCGTACAAGTTCTTCCTCAGTACAGCGAACATTGTAGAGTACGCGGAATGTAGTATATGTGGCCAAGACATTAACAAGAGCGATTGCCCGCACATTATGGGGGAACTCTACCGAGGCAGAGTCGCTTATGGCAAAGTAACCAGTATAGCAGCCGTTGACCACGTTGCTGTGGTCACACATCCAGAAGACAAGCGACTGGTCTTCCCGTCAATAGAGGATAATGACGCGCGATTTAGGCTCGTGAAGTATCTTTCCGGACTCCTGGCACAGGCGAGATTGTCCCCTCTTCGTTTCCTCAGGGCGAAGTTCAGCAAACGCAGACAACTGAACCCGGATTATGTAGAGCAATCCAGAAACGAACTGTGCAGATGCGGCAGCGGGCGAAAGCACAAGAAGTGCTGCCTCAGCAAGAAGTACATCGAGGACCATGTGGACATCATCTGCTCACAGCGTTCCTACTCGTGGACCCCCGTAGCCGGGGAGCAGTCAGGAGCTACGCAAAGAGGCCCCATTAACGAACCATCGGATGGACATGCCTGAGCAGGTTGGACTATTTTGTATGCCATTGCCGCCACGGCTTTGCATTTTCGGCAAGATTTTTTCTTGCGCTCCGGGCTTGCTTAGGTTATACTACCGTATATGGATGGGCAATATACCAGATTATTCATTTGGCATCCGAAGCTGCGGATGAGTACGGCAGGGCCTCGGGTCGCGAAATTGCCCTGCTTACCACCCGGCTGCGCTGACAGCTTGTTCATCTGGTAGCCGAAGCTCTCGATGAAAACAGATCGGGATTTCGGCATCCGTCCGGCGGAGCGCATGGGGGGCAGAAGTGACGCCGTCCTGATTGGCGGGTGGTTGGGAGCCGATTCAGCGGACATCGTCCTCCATTCGCGGCCGAGATAGATCGGGTGTCCCCAGAACACGGCCTCGCGTTGGGGGGTCCCTCCCCTCACGAACGGCCACGTTTGTGCAACAATTCGCAAGGCAAAACGCCCGCGGGCGAAAAATTCTTTATTCCTTCCGGCACAAGGAGTTACGCGCTTTTCTGGGTTTGCCCGCGCACAGAATTCCGGCACGATTCGTGCAACACGGCCCCTAGGTAGAGGGAAACCTCTATGATTTGTGATTGATAATTTGATGGCGGATGCAACATCGGGAGGTGCGTGTATGAGTCAGGTGCAGGTCGTCACCGCACGGGCCGGACAGAGGCCAGGCCCTTTCGCCACCAGCGGCGAGGCACTGCGGCGTCTCGAACGAATCCACGGTCCCGGCGCGAGGCATTGGGTCTACGAGGATGCCGTCCGGGACGTTATAGCGATGGTTGTCCGGTGGGACACGGACCGGGGTCCGGTGCGGCGTACGATCCGCCGGTGCCCCGGGGGCGGCTGGGCACTCGGCGGCATGCCCCGGCCGTGGCCCCTCTACGGCCTGCCGGAGGTGCTGGAGAACGCAGGCGGGACGATATATGTCACCGGCAGCGAGGAGGCGGCGGACGCCGCCCTGCGACAGGGTCTGCTCGGCATCACCAGCGCGGAGGGCAGCGCGGGGGTCGGCAAGACCGATTGGCAGCCGCTGGCCGGACGGGACGTGGTGATCCTGCCCGACAACGATCCGACGGGGCGCTGGTACGCCCAGATGGCAGCCACCGTTCTGTCGGCCCTGCGGCCGCCGGCGCGCGTGCGGACCGTCCGGTTGCCGGATCTGCCGCCCCATGGGGATATCCGCGCCTGGCTGGTGGCCCTGGGTCCGGACGCTACGGCCGCCGCCGTGCGCGAGCGGATGGAGAGCCTGGTCGCGGCCGCCCCCGCCCCGCCGCCCGCCCCGGCGGGCGACAGCCCGATCCTGCGCTGCCTGGCCCAGGTTGCGCCGAGCCCCGTGCGCTGGTTGTGGCCCGGGCGTGTGCCGCTGGGCCGGCTGACACTGCTGGTCGGCCGGCCGGGGGCGGGAAAGTCCTTTCTCACGGCCGACCTGGCCGCCCGGGTGTCCACGGGGCGGCCTTGGCCGGACGGAACCGCCTGCGCCGCCGGTGCGGTCCTTCTCATCTGCGCCGAGGATGATCCGGCGGACACGCTACGGCCCCGGCTGGCCGCCCACGGCGCTGCGCTGCAGCGGGTCCATGTGCTATCCCGGGTCCGCCGGAGCGGGGCCGACGGCCGGCCGTGCGAGACGGCCTTCACCCTGGCCGATATCGGGAGCTTGGAGGAGAGTCTGCGGGCCTGTCCCGACTGCCGGCTGGTGATTGTGGACCCTATCGGCTCGTTCCTCGGCCGCGGGACGGACGCCTACCGCGAAAACCATGTCCGCGCCTTGCTGGAACCCGTGGCGCGGCTCGCGGAGGCCTACGGTCCGGCCGTCCTGGTCACCGCCCATCAGCGCAAGAGCGCCGCCAGCCGCCACGCCGACGACCTGGCCCTCGGCAGCCGGGCCTTTACCGGTGTGGCCCGCGCTGTCTGGCACCTGATCCGCGATCCGCAGGACCCGCAGCGGCGGCTCCTGCTGCCCGGCAAGAACAACCTGGCGGCCCAGGGTAGCGGCTTGGCCTTTCGCATCCATGGCGTCCCGCCGGCGTTGCGTTGGGAGACCGCCGCGGTCGATCTGACGGCCAACGAGGCCCTGGTTGCCGAGAGACCGGGCCACAGTGGCGGGGACAGCCCGGCCCGGCGGGCGGCGATGGACTGGCTGCGGCAACTGCTCGCAACAGGAGTGGAAGCGGTTGCCGAGGTGCGCCGTGAGGCGGTGAACGCGGGATTCAGTTGGCGGACGGTGCAACGGGCCAAGGACGAGTTGGCGCTTCGATCGGTACGGCCCGAGCCCTCGGGACCCTGGCTCTGGAAACTGCCCAATGCCTGAATCGGCCCAAGATCGTCAGCGTTCCTCGTGTGTGTTTGGCACGTGGCACGTGGCTATCTGGATTTTTGAGCCAAAAACGTGGGTCCTGAGGCGCCAAATGCCGTCAACAGGGGCATTCTCGCATACAGACTGCCAGGCTGGGCACGGTGGCGGTGCGTGATACGCACCCTACGGGCTGACTCTGGTACGGTTCTTCATCTCTTATCGGGCTCGGCGTTTGCGGTCCATCAGGATGGTCGTTTTGGCGAAGACCTCGGGCGGGAGGGCCTCTTCCAGGACCCGGCGGACCTCCTGCATGGGGGTGCGCTGGGTGGTGTGCGTGATGACAATGTGCTCGTTGTGCATGCACGAGAGCAGGTGGGCCAATTCCTTGACGTGCATGTGCCGGCCGGCCTCCGCGCGGCCGGCGTGATCCACCTCGTAGAACGTGCACTCGGCGATCAGGATTTTGCTATGGTCGACGTAGTCGAGCTGGCAGAAGTCCACGTATTGCGTGTCGCCCAGGTAGCTGACGATGGGGAACTCCAGCGGATAATCGATCTCGATCCCCTGCTTCTTCAACTCCACGATCTGCGGGCCGGTCAGTTCCAGGTATTCGGGCTTGAGCTTCTTGCGCTTTTCGAGAACACAGTAGCCCACAGCGCCGGGACTGTGCTTGACGGGAAAGACGCGGGCGAAGAGGTTCGGCTTGATCTGGACTTCATCGCCGGGCCTGACCCCCACCAGGTTGGCGGGGATCTTGTTGCCGTCCAGGTGGCCCCAGGCGGAGAGGATCTCGCGCATCGCCGGAATGAGGTTCGCCGGGGCCGCGACCATGCCGGGAGCCATGCCGCTGAAATTCCGCTGCGAGAGATAGTAGGCAAAGCCCGCGGAGTGATCCATGTGCCCGTGCGTGATCAGGACGTGATTGATGGAAATGAGCTGGTCGGGCGCCTTGCCGATATCGAAGCAGACATCAAGCTGCGGCACACCCACCACTGTCTCCTCCCCGGCCACCGAGTAGCCGAGCAGGTCAAGATCGTCGATCGGAACATGGGCCAGATTATGACTGGGCATTTCGATTTATGAATTATGATTTATGAATTATGATTTCACCGTGCCTGGACCACGATGCTCAGGTCCGACGCCCGAATCATAAATGATAATTCAGAAATCGTAAATCAAAAGTGCCTGACATACGGGAACATCGCGGACCGCATCCGGCCGATGGGGCGTTGTTCGCCCCGGCGTTGCTGCCCCGCCTGCGCGAGGCGGTGGCGGATTTCTCCCTGCTCTTGACGAAAGGCTATGCCGAAAAGAGCGCGTTGAAGCTGGTCGGCGACCGCTTCTCCCTGACGCAGCGGCAGCGGCTGGCCGTGATGCGCAGTTCCTGCTCCGATCAGCAACAACAATCCCGGCGGGCGCGTTGCGTGTCCGTTGAAGCCTGGGCCGAGCAGTCCCTTGCCATCGACGGCTACAACCTGCTGATCACGATCGAGGCGGCTCTCAGCGGCGGCCTGATCTTCCGGGGCCGGGATGGCTGCTTGCGCGACCTCGCCAGTATTCACGGCACCTACCGCAGGGTGGAAGAGACGATCCCCGCCCTGCGACTCATCGGGGAATTCCTGACGGAGATTCGCGCATTTCGTGTCGAGGGCGTCCCGCCCTCGAAGCGCGGGCAAGATGCCCGCGACACAAGCGTTGCCCCGGTGTTGTGGCTCTTGGACAGCCCGGTTTCCAACAGCGGCCGCTTGAAGACCCTGATCGGCCAACTCGCCCACGAGAATAACTGGCCTTGGGAGATCCGCCTGACGATCAGCCCCGACGCCGAGTTGAGCAAGATGGACACGATTGTGGTCAGCACCGACAGTGTCGTCCTCGACGCCTGCACGCGCTGGACCAATTTGGCGGCCGAGATCATCACCCGAAGACTATCGGCCACCACCGTGATCGATCTATCGGCGGGATGAGGATGGTGCGTGGTACGTGCCCTACGAGCCGCGACGCTCCAGGAGCCGCAGGGTACGTACCACACACCGCATGCCATGCATCATCCTTCGGTCGTGACGCAGCCCGTGGTACCGTTATTGCGCGACGAACGCCGCCGGGCGATCCGTTTGACCTGCCAAGCCGCCACGTTGGACAGCACGATCGCCAGCACGGAGCAGACTCCTAACGGTGTAACGGGCGGGGGGAAGGCCCAGCCGCTTTTGCGCCATTCACAGGCCAGCGCAAAGTAGAAGGGATAAGAGAGGAAGCGCAGGACGCGCGGCACCTCCACCGCGAGGATGTTGGGGTTCCGCCAGGAGAAGCCGGAGCCGGCCGGGATAGGCCGGGCGATGGGAAACAGCAGGGGCACGCGGCGGGCGTACGCCCGGTACTGGTCGCCAAAAAGACTCGCCATCGTCGCTTCCTCCCGTTGCATGACCGGGATATACACGGCGGCCCACCAGAACGGAAAGATGCTCATCAGCAGCGCCGATCCGGACATGAGCACTGTGCCGGCATCGAGCAGCAGATTACCGAGATAGAAGGGATGCCGCACAAAGCGGTACGGCCCCGACGTGGTGACTTCGCGTTCCTGGTGCAGGCAGCCCTTCGCCCACAGGTGCATGGCGATCCCCAGCAGGAGTAACGGCACTCCCGCGAGAATTGTCGTGGCACTCGGTCGTCCGGCCACCAGGCCCAGGACGATCAAGTACCAGCGAAGCCCACCACGATCCCAGGGTACGCGCATGACTCGGCCTCCAATGCCTGACCTTGAAACCCATTCGTGGGGCACGTTGTACCATTCTCGCAGGGTCTGTGCAAGCACGAGGGGCGAAAAGCCAAGACAATTGCCCAGGGGGCGCTACCCCGACGGGGCATGGGCTTGGGTCCCCAACGCAGAATTCCGCGTTGGGGGGCCCCTTCCAGCCCATGAATCATCGGCAGGATGCCGATGCCACAGTGTGCCCAGCGTCTACGTGCGCTTGCCCAGGGCGGCTAGGGAAGGCCGCCCCTGATGAGTTTTGACGAACAAGATCAGTAATCAAGGTCCATGGATGGCCGGGTGCCACGCCCAAGCACAGCTTGAGCGTGTTCTCCGTATGCGAGGGAGCACGGTCAAAGGGGCCCCAAACGCGATAAGTCGCGTTTGGGAACCCATACAAGTTTGGTCGTGCCACCCAGAGACTACCGAAATTGCTTGTCAAAACTCATCAGACTTGCTATTTGCGTTTCGACGAGGACTTCCTGGGCGGGACCTTGCCCCCCTCGCGCCGGGCCTCGCTCAGGCCGATCGCAATCGCTTGTTTGCGGCTCTTGACCTTCTTGCCGGAGCTGCCGCTCCTGAGAGTTCCGTGTTTCCGCTCGCGCATGGTCTTCTCGACCTTCTCTTTTGCTTTACTGCCGTACTTGGCCATCGCTGGTTCCCTTCCTTGTTGTTTCCGACCCCGTTGTTCTGTAAGAAGCCTTGCTATCGAATCTCGAATCTTATTGTACGCGTGCCAGACCTTTGGGTTCCGCCCAAGAGCAACGGCGACTGGTGCACTAACAGAACGACCACGCCAATCAGAAGCAACACCACGCCGATCAATCCATACAGCGCCGCACCCACATTGCCAGCCTGCAAAACCTTCACGCGTTTGATTTCACTGATCATGACTGGCCCTTTCCATCTATGAAGTCACTTGCGACAATATTTCGGGGCCAGCAACGCAGGGCGAATGCAAAGTCATCCGATGGTTCCGCCCCCTATGTCATTGCGAGCGCAGCGAAGCAATCTACCACCCGGCGGATTGAAATGGCCTGGCATCGGTTCAACGCTCTTCGTTCGAGTTGCGGAGCGATTGGCGCCGTTCGATCATGGCGCGGATGCCGGCCAAGGGTAGTGTGGCGCTGGCCAGATAGTTGGGGAGTCGGCGCACGTCTTTGAAAACCCATTCGCAGGCGTCTCCGCTCTGGAAGTCTTTCACCAGGGCGATGACCGTTCGATCCGCCAGGGCGGGGTCAACAAGATCGAGCGTGTAGATGAACCAGCCGGTCGGCGTCGCCCAGAAGCCGCCGTTCTGGTATGTGTCGCGCGGGCAGCCTTTCTCCCAATAGACATGCGGCAACAGATGCCGAATCTGGCCATTCTGCACAAGGCCGGAGTAGTCCCTCTGAAAGAGGGTCGCGATCCTCTTGGCCTGCGCATCGTTGGCCACGCCAAGATACACAGCAAATGCCGAGCCCCAGATGTCGTGCTCTCGGCAACAAATGGCGGCCGCACGGAACAGGCCGGCTTGCGGGTCCCAAAGCACTCGACGGATGCTGGCCGCCACACGTTCAGCCTGCTGCTTCCAGCTTTCCGCCTCGGCGGCACGCCCGGCCCAATTCAGCAGATCCGCAAGTTGCCGGCTTGCCTGGACGTACAGGAGCGAGCAGAACAACTCGTCCCCCTCCTTGTGGATCGTGTCCGTGAAGCCGTAGGGACACCGATCCCACGGCTCACCGGGCCTGATGTGGACCAGAGACGTGTCGGGGTTACGAGGGACAGCGTTCATGGTCTTCAGGAGCGGCTCAAGGCTCTCCCGGAGCAGTTGCCCATCCTTCGTTCTCCGATACGTATGCCACACGACGGCCACGGTGAATTGGGACCCGTCCGCGACGGGGTTCTGCCCCATCGTCCCGTAGCCCGGCATATAGATGGGAGTGCCGTCGAACTTCACACAATCGACACCCGCCCCATCCGACCGCAGACTCCGCACAAAGAGCCGACACGCATCGAGCAACTCCTTGTCCGAGTACGCGTCGATTGTGCCTTCGAGAGTATAGACGTAGTCGCGCAGCCAAAATGCCTCGTAGCCAATGCCCACCTGGGGCGGGAAAGCCGCCGTCCCGTCCTTCATCGTCCGTTGGGACGCCCGGACCATCCGGCGGGATTCCTGCTGGAGCCAGGACAATGCATCCGCCAAGGTGCCAATTTCTTCCCGGCTTGTCCGGGCGGTTCCCGTGCCCGGCAATGTCAACACGAGCAGTGTGATGATTAGCGGCTTAGTCATTCCGACCTCACAGCCAAGAACCATAGCCGCATGTGTCCGGCGAGTCAACAGTTCCGCAAGAGTCGGTACTCCCTTTCGCGCGCTGTCAAGAGACGCTACTGAGCGTTGCATGAATAGCTAGACTTTCATAGCGTAAGTCCGGCTCCGGCGAAAAAAGATCGGAGGAGGCCTGGTCTTTGGCGTGTTCGTCCGAGAGCAAGATGGAACTCCATGTGCAGCTGCT
>JAMCWO010000157.1 GCA_023481165.1 Planctomycetota bacterium
CTCGATTTGGGGAATACTGTCGGCCTCTCGCATCGGTACCAGAGCTACGACGAACTTCGCCTCCCGCATTGTGCCTTCGGGTGATAGGGCAAGATAGGTCGCTTTCCTGTCGGGGTCGTGGTCTTTCAGGCCCTCTTTCTCGGCCGCCTGCATGCTTTGGGGAAACAGGGGCCGGACGATGACTTTGGCGTTCTCGTTGGACAAGACGAAATCCGAGCCGTTTGTCTGCCTTGTGCCTTCGTAGTGTAGCAGCCATTCGAGCTTGCCCGGCTCGTGGGTGCGGATATCGTCGAAGATCAATAGGACATCGTCGAGCCACAGGAAGTGGCGGTAGTTCCGCGAGAACTTCCATGAGGTCGGCCCGGTGGCATCGGCGAACACGTATCGAATGCCCGCCAGATCCAGCGAATCCGGCAGTTGCCCTGGCGTGACCACGCCCCGATCGCCGCGGCTGCAATCCTCGGGATTCTGGGCCTCGCCATCGATCAGGACGACATTGTGGGCCTTGCTCTGACGGTAGTAGCTGGTGTATTCCCGTCGGCTGTACGAACAGGTGCCGGAGTCGATGATAACGGGCTTGCCCTCATGGAACAGGAGGAACGAGCCGGCATCCGGATGGGCGTGGTTCCAGGTGAATCCGGACTTGACGGCGAGCATGGTGGCATTGTCCTGCCACGAGGACCGCAGGACCGCCCAGCCGATGTCGGGATAGAGGATGGATTTGGGCAGGCTCTCCGGCGGCTGCGACACGGACCGGGCCTCGTAATAGACCAGCCCAATCGGATCATCGAGCCCCGGATTCGTGCGGGCAAGATACCAGTCGTAGGCCGGGGCCTGGTAGCCGTTGGCCAGGAGCAGACGCACCGTTTTCGCTCCGTTCGTCCGCAGGCTGCTGTCCCCGAAATCGACGGACAGCAGGGCATTGGCGGTCGGATAGCTCGCGTGCACGAAGAAATCCCCGGCCGTTTTCAGTACGGGGATCTCCGGCGGCTTCCTGTCCCGATATACATTACTGTAGGCGAGGCGAAACAGCAGATACTCCGACAGGGCATAATCCGCGTAGCCGACGCTCTCATAGAAGGCGCCGTTGCGGTCGAAATTGAGCGACTTGTTTTGGAGGACATTTCCCTGGAAGGAGAACCATTCCGGGAATGCCTCCGAGACCTCCTGCACCCAGCCGTCGGCCCGGGGCTCATCGCCCAGCAGTGACAGCGCCGACAAGCCGGCCATGGAGACGCACACGCTCCACCAGTTGTGGCCCATCGAATCCAGGGCGTGGATCCGCTCACCGGGCAGCACCCAGTCGTTGAGCGTCGGGAGGATACCCAGCCGGATCATGGCCTGCGCAATTATGGCCCGCTCTGCCTCGCTCAGGTAGTCATAGATGCAATCATAGCCGACCGCGTAGCCGAAGCAGAATCGCGCGGTATTCAGCTCCGAGTGCCACGGCGGTACATTGCCGGCGTCCCCGGCCCAACGCGTAAGCTCGCCATAGGAAAGGAGGGCTTCCTTAAGCTTCTGCGCGTACTCCTTGTTCCCGGTCATACGATAGGCCAGGCCCAACGTCGGGGCCATATTGGCGATCTGGCCACCGGGGGCGCCGTAGTTGCCGTGCTGGCCGGTGCCTCCCTCGGCGTATTCCTGGGCGACCAGCTTGTCCTTGAGTTGGCGGTCGGCGCGCTCCTGAAGACGAAGCCATGCCTGCCGGAAGCGGTCGTCCTGCGCGATCCGCTGCTGGAGCCGTGACGATTTCTCGGGTGTGAAGAACAGACGCGGACGCACGCTGTTCCATCGGCCTGTGTCCGAAGCCTGCTGACCGGTCGCCCGGAGACTCACGCACAACGATAGGATCAACACCAAATGCAGGGCCTCTCGTCGAATCATCGGACCATCTCCTCAAGCGATTCATGATTCCCCGACCACCTGTTGAGTTCGGGCGACCCAGAAGATAACATAGGCAGCCGGATGTTCAAAGTGCCCTTCACAATCCGGATGCAGCTTTGCCTGGGTGTGGCGCTGGGGGGACTCTTCTTCGACAAAGCGCCGGCCGCCGACACGGGAATGCAGACTCTGCTGACGATCGAGCCGAGCCGGGAGAACCCGCGCAACTCCGAGGGCGACATCATCGAGCTGAAGGACGGGCGGCTGTGCCTGATCTACACACGATTCACGGGCGGTGGGGCCGACCATGCGGCTGCCGACGTGGCTAGGCGCCTCTCGCAGGATCGCGGCCGAACCTGGGGCGACAACCAAATCGTGGTCCGCCGCACGGGCGGGCTCAACGTGATGTCCGTATCACTGTTGCGACTGGCGAGCGGCGAGATCGCGCTCTTCTACCTGCGCAAGACTTCGCAGGAGGATTGCCGGCCGCTGATGTGCCTCTCGACCGATGAGGCTCAGACGTGGAGCGACCCGACCGTCTGCATCACGGATGAGGTCGGCTACTACGTCCTCAATAATGACCGTGCCGTCCAATTGCGCAGCGGCCGGCTGATCCTGCCCGTGGCCTGGCATCAAGGCCCGGGTCGCCGACGAGACTCCGCCGGCATCATCATGTGCTATCTTTCCGACGATCATGGCAGGACCTGGCGGCGCAGCCAGGACTCGTTCCAGGGCCACGCACCCGAGGGGCGACGCATTACGGTGCAGGAGCCGGGCGTCATCGAGTTGAAAGATGGCCGGTTGATGATGTACCTCCGCACCGACGCCGGAAGTCAGTATGTCTGTTACTCCCCCGATGGCGGCGAGACGTGGTCGAAGGCCGGGCCCTCCGCCCTGGCCTCGCCCCTGAGTCCCGCCACGATCCAACGAGTCCCCTGGACGGGCGATCTGGTCTGCGTTTGGAACGACCACTCCGGCGCTCATCCCTATCCTGCGGGATGTCGCACGCCGCTGTGCCTGGCAGTCAGCCAGGATGAAGGCAAGACCTGGAGCCGGTCCCAGGTCCTTGAGGATGACCCCGATGGCTGGTACTGCTACACGTCAATCACGTTTTCGGATGACCGGATGCTCTTGACCTATTGTGCCGGTGACAAGACTATCGGTGGACTGAACCGCCTCAAGGTCCTGGCCCTGTCGAAAGACCGGTTGGAGCGGCGCTGACCCCGTTCCCGTTGGTGCCGGTCGCCTTGCGGGTGCCATGGCTACACTTGCGTAGCCATGTTCTCTCTCTTGCGCTGGACATGCCTGCGCGAGCGTGGGCATGGCACCCCGCATCCATTTGGCCGTGTGCAAAGCAACGGGGCCTGCACCGCCTGGGTGCAGGCCCCGCACTGTTTCTTGCCGGGCTCTTGGGCCCCGCGTCTGGTCCTCTATCGAGGAGCCGCAGGGTCGGTCAAGCTTTTCCCTGCGTTTCTACCGCAGGCCGGCCAGGTACATGACCTCGCCCTTGGACAACGCTTTGTTGTAGATCCGGAAGTCGTCCAACGCGCCCTTGTAGTAGGCGTCGGCGGAGTACTGCGACTTGGCGAGCCAGTTCTGCGTGGTCACGCCCATGTCTTTCGGCAGCAGCCCGGTGGTGCCGCTGCCCTTCAGGTTCCCATCCAGATACAGCTTCATGGTCATCGTCGCACTGTCGATCGTGACGGCAACATGATGCCAGCCGGTGGGCAGGGCCCCATCCGTGATGAGCTGCTCGCCCACGGTCGTGGACCGCAGTGCGACGCGCATCTGGTTCGAAGCCATGTTCGGCGTCAGGAACAGATACGCCGTAGTGCCCGAGCCGAAGTCGAACATGCGCTGCCAGGCGCCGCCGGAGCCGGAGTAATTCGCCCACATGGCGATCGTGGTATCCGACAGGGTGCTCAGCAGGTTGCCGATCGGCAGGGTGGCGTAGTCATCGGTGCCGTCGAAGGACAGGGCTTTGCCCATCCCCGCTGTGCTGTCGATGAACACCGGCCCATTGGTCAGCGTGCCGCTGAGACCGCTGCCGGAGCTATCGTCGATATTGTCCTCCATGTTGTACAGGGCGACCAGATTGGCCGCGCCGGCATCTTTCGGCAATTCCTTCGTCTTGAAGGTCCAGATGTCGCTGGGCCACCGCACCGTCGGCTTGGCCTCATTGACCTCGATGACCTGCCAATAGTAGGTCTTATCCAGCTCGACAGCGGCCTCGAAACTGGTCTTGAAGACGGTGGCCACGAGCGGCAGGTTGGCCTTGTCGGTCCCGAAGTATATTTCGTGGGCAGCAGCCTCGCGACCCGGACGCCAGCTCAAGGCCACCGGTCCTTCCAGCTCCACCGTGCCGGAAGCCGGACTCGGATTGGTGGCCGCCACCGGGATGTAGGAGAGGCGCACCTCGCTCAGGCCGTACTGCGGCAGCAGGCCGCCCCAGTTGCTGTTCATCGTTAGCTTGACGAACTTCGCGGCGACGCCGCCGAAATCCACCGTGGTGTTGGCCGTGTAGGTATCTTCGCCAGGCGCTTGGGCGAATTCAAACTCGCCCAGCGCCGACCAGTTCGCCCCGTCGACGGAGTACTCCACCGTGACGCTCTTGGCGCCGTACCCAACCACCGCCTCCAACGCCTGGTTGGAGTTCCAGACCAGCATATCATTGAGCGAATAGACTTTGTCAAAGGCGTACTGAATCCACGTCGGCTGCGGCCCGGCCTTGGCGCTGAGCCACATATCGGTCTCTTTGGTCGAGTGCTGGCCGCCGGCATTCAGGCCGGAGCCGTCGATGGTCTTCTCCGGTCCCATGTCCGTGCTGTTGGAACTGGCGGCTGTGGCCGTGATGCTGGCTTTGCCGATCGGATAGCCGACCGGCTCGACCGTGAACGACCAGACGTTGCCCTTGACGACGGCGAAATCAGGAGCTGCCCCGACCTCATCCACGCGCCAATAATAGGTCGTGCCGAACTTGAGCCGACCGGCATTGTAGGTCGTGGCCGTCTGACCCGGGCTGACCAGTACGCCCAGCCCAGCAGCGGTCGCGGCGTTGGCGACACTGTTGAAGTCGGTGCCGAAGTATATGTCGTGTGTCTGGCCGAGCTGTCCAGACTTCCACCTCAGGCTCACGTCCGGCAGCAGGTTGACGGCCTTGTTCGCCGGACTCGGTGTAGTAGCGACGCCAAAGCCTACGCCGCCTTGCATGGTATTGGCGACCTCATCCTGCGACAACGCCCGATCATAAAGGCGCAGATCATCCACATCGCCTTTGTAGTAGGCGTCCGCGGGATACTGCGACCTCGCGATCCAGTTCTGGGTAGTGACACCCATAGCCTTGGGCAAGATCGTCGTGGCGGCGCTGCGGACCAGATCGCCGTCCAGGTACATCTGCATCGTCATCGTTGCACTGTCAATGGCCACGGCCAGATGATGCCAGCCGGTCCCCAAAGCCGCCGGGGCGGTCACAACCTGTTCGCCCACCGTGGCGCTGCGCATCGCGAAGCGTGGCGATTGCGTCCCGCTGCGGTTGGCCGCCAGGAAGGCGTAGACTGACGTTCCGGAGCCGAAGTCGAAGATGCGCTGCCAACTGCCGGTGCTGCTGCCGGCCCAGTTGACCCACACGGCGAAGGTGGTGCTCTCCAGGGTGTTGATCAGATCCCCGATCGGCAGTTCCACATAGTCATTGGAGCCGTCCAACTCGACGGCGCCGCCGAACTTGCCGGCCACCCACTTCGGGCCCAGGCCCTTGCCGTTGGGGTCCGGAGGCAGCAGGGAGCCGTTCCGGCCCCCGGCCGAGTCGATAGCTGTCGTGCCCGACGTCTCATCGAATTTCCACCAGCCGACCGGTCCTGGCGTGGCCGCACTTACGATGGCCGCGCCCGCCAGTAACAGCACCGAAGTCAAACAGATCAATCGCTGACACATAGTTTCTTGCCCTCACTCAGTTAAGACCCTACAACGCTCCCAACGCATGCACCGGCATTAACGGTCGCCGGCGAGGTAGCGAATTTCCGACGCGGACAGGGCCCGGCTGAAGATCCGGAAGTCATCCACCGCGCCGGTGAAGAACGCATCTGCCGTGAACTGCGAGCGGCCGATCCAGTTCTGATTGGTCACGCCCAGATCCTTCGGCAGGACCGCCACCGAACTGGTGGAAACGACGGCGCCATCCAGATAGAGTGTGGCGGTCATCGCCGCAGCATCGATCACGACGGCGGTATGGTGCCAGCCCGTGGGCAGACTACGCGCTGCCACGAACCGCTTCTCCGCCACGGTTGCCGTCCGGATGGCAAAGGTCATCGGACCGGTCGTGCCCTGGGCGGGCGTCAGGAACATATAGTTCGTCGTACCCGTACCCAAATCCCACGCTCGCTGCCAGCCGCCGCCCGTGCCGGACCAGTTGACCCAACTGGCGACGGTGATATTGCTCAAGGTGCTGAGCAGTGTGCCGATGGGCAGCGTCACGTAATCGTTGAGTCCATCGAACGTCAGGGCTTGGCCATAGCCCTTGGGTCCGGGCCCGTAGACCGGTGCGCCCGAGACGGTACCGTTATTGCCCTTGCCGGAGGTGTCCTGGACGTTGCCTTCCATCGCGTACAGCAGCATCAGGCCATTGGCCCCCGGATCGGCGGGGACAACCGCCTGCGGCGCGGTCGCGTACAGGAGGATATCGTCGACAAAGAGGGTTCCGGTCCCGCCGGCGGCGCCGTCGCCGACTCCAATGGTCAGGGTCTTGACGCTCTTGAGATTGGTGCCCAGGGAAGCCAGATCGATATTCCACTGCTTCCACAGCCCGAAGGCCGTGCTGGGAGCGCCATTATTGCAGGCGACCTTGGTGCCGTTGATCTTGGCATAGAGCGGGGCGGCGGTATTATTCGGATCGCCCCGGAACCAGATCACCAGCGTGGTGATGCCGAACTTGCTCCAATCCTGCGGCGGTTGGAAGGTCCGCTCGGCCTCGGAGAGGCGGGGGGCCTTGCTGTTGTCGTAGAAGAGCGGCATGGATTGGCGGCCGCCGTGCACGATGGTGCGCTCGGCAAAGGGAGCTTGGAGATAGCCCACCTGCGAGCCCGAGGCGCCACTGGTAACGCCATCGATCCAGGTCGTGAAGATCTCGTTGTCCTTCTCATCCGTGTAGCTCTCGAAGTCATCGACGACCAGCGCGACGTTGGTGCTGAAGCTCCACACGTCTCCATCCCAGGACTTGGGCGTCATGGCGTCATTGACTTCCGTCACTTTCCAGTAGTACGTCTGGCCCAGGCCGACCGTCGGCTCAAAGGAGGTGCCGGAGACCGTGCTCACAGTAGCGGTGCCGTCGATCACCTGCTGCTGATCGGTGCTGACGTAGACCTGGTGCGAAGCGGCCTCGCGTCCGGCGCGCCAGCTCAGGGGCGTCTGCGGGTCTACGGCAGTCTTGCCGGAGGCCGGGTTCGGCTCGCGGGCCCAGACCGGAATATAAAGGAAGCGCACTTCGCTCAGGCCGTACTGAGGCAGCACGCCGCCCCAGTTGCTCTTGATGGTCAGCTTGACGTACTTCGCCACCGCACCGCCGAAATCCACCATAGTATCGGAAGCGTAAGGCATGGCGGGAGCCTGGGCGAACTCGAACTCGCCCAACGCTGTCCATGTAGCGGCGTCGGTCGAGTACTCCACCAGGACGTCCTTGGCGCCGAAGCCGAGGACCGATTCCAGCAGTTGATTGGAATTCCAGACCCGCATCTTGTCCAGCTTATATCCTTTATCGAAGGCGTACTGGATCCAGGTCGGCTGCGGCGTCTTGGCGCTGAGCCACATGTCGGACGATGTCGTCGAGTGCTCGTCGGCCGCGTTCATTCCCGAGCCATCGATGGTCTTCTCCGGACTCATGTCCTTGCTGATGGAGCTCGACGCGGTAACCGTGATATTCTTGACCGGGTACGAAACCGGCTCGACCGTGAAGCTCCAGACGTCGCCTTTGAAGACCGTGGAACTGGGTGCCCCGTTGACTTCATCGACGCGCCAATAGTATGTCTTTCCCAACTCGAAGACGGCAGGAGGATCATAGCTGTTGGCGTCCTGACCCTGGCTGACCAGCACATTGAGCGGGTTGGTCACGCTGGCGTTGTTGACATCCACCGACGAAGCGCCGAGGTACACATTATGCGTCTTGGCGCCTTCACTCGGCGTCCAGCTCAGAGTCACATCGCGGACGACGTCCGTCGCTTTGTCCGCGGGCTGCGGGGAACTGGCTGTGCCAAAGCCGCCGCCCAGCATGACCTTCTGGATCTCGTCGGCCGTGAGCGGGCGGTCGTAAATCCGGAAATCGTCCAGCGCGCCCTGGTAGTAGGCATCCGCCGCATACTCCGAACGGCCCAGCCAGTTCTGCGTGGTGTTGCCCAGTGCGCTCGGCAGCACCGCCGTGGTCCCGCTGACCACCACCGCGCCATCCAGATAGAGCTGCATGGCCCGGGTGTCGCCGTTGATCACCACCGCGATATGGTGCCAGCCCGTGGCCAGCCGGGCGGGAGCGGTCAATTGGGATTCGGCCCCGCTGCCGCCGGTGGTGATGGCGAACCGCATGACGCCCGTGTTGCTGCCGCCAATGGCCGGGGTCAGGAACATGTTTACCGTCTCGCCGGTGCCGATGTCGAAAATGCGCTGCCAAGCTCCGCCCTGCTGGGAGTAGTTGGCCCAGATGGCGAACGTCGAGCTGGACAGTTTGCTGATGAGCGAGCCGATGGGCAGGCTCACATAATCGTTGGTGCCGTCGCACTGTACGGCGCCTTTGATTTGCCCGGTCGCCCACGCGGCGCCCCCGAACAGCGTGCCGTGGTTCTTGTTCGACGACGAATCGGTGGCTGTCGTGCCGGTCTTTTCATCGAACATCCACCAGCCGACGGGCGACACCGTGGCCCTGGCAGCCCAGACCGGACCCAAGACCAGAAACGCCGAAACCAGATACACCCACTTCTTACTCATAACGTTTCTCCTTCTGCACAGTACCGGCATATCTCTCCGAAGGTCGATGCCTGGCATCGGCCCGATGTTCTACGAGACTGGAGTCAAGAGACCGGGGACAGGGGTGATCGTCCCTCGTAGATCGCTTGCGCTGCTCGTTTCCGTTTGTAGTGATGCCGTAAGGCGTTATCCTCCCTATGCTCTTACGAGCACACTACAAACGAGCCGCGCAACCGCGTGACGATCAGTCAGAAACCCATCCTCCCGTGACCTCCTACAATCTGTCGAAGGGCCTACTGGGTCCCCAAACGCGATTCCTCGCGTTTGGGAGCCCCTCCTGCCTCCAACAAACTAAGCCTCACCATTCTACCGAATCGCCCGCCGGATTACCAGAAGAATGCCCGGCCCAGGGTATAGCGGGCCACCGCGGTGCCATTGCCATCGATATCCGGCTCGAACTTGCGCCACTCAACGTGGCCATCCATAAAGCCGATGTTGCTGCCCGCCGGCTCGAAGTCATTCTTCAAATGACTGCTCTGGTCGTAGACACCATGCTGGGAGTAGATGCCGCCCGGGACCTGGCGGAAATCCCAGCCGTACTTGGTGCCGGCCTTGGCGTTGCCCATGGTCGAATCGACCACAACCTCCTTCGTGGCCGGTTGCTGCTGCAGGGTCGTCTTGAGCCAGACTTTCTTCTCCGAATCCTTTTGATAGGCTCGGATCTCCGGCCGCTTGTTGGGCGGGGCCAGTTCCAGCAGATAGCAGTACCCGGACACGATGAAGCCGGTCTCATTGAGGAACTTGCTGCCGTCCCAGGATTGGTTGTTGAACATCCAGAAATAATCGTTGAACTTCTGGTGATTGGCGTTGGAGGGACAATAGAACAGCGGCCGCGTCAGGCCGGTCCGCAGCATGAAGTGCACCGTATTGATGGCGACATCCTGGAGCCAGCCGCCGGCGGTGTTGGGCAGCGGCAGCTTGGACTGGTTCTCGTCGCCATACATATTCAAAGCGAGCACATGCTGGCGCAGCCGCGTCGCGCAGGACTTCTGACGGGCTTGTTCTCGGACCCGGGTCAGGGCCGGCATCAGAATCGAC
Source organism: Planctomycetota bacterium (assembly GCA_023481165.1). Taxonomy (GTDB): domain Bacteria; phylum Planctomycetota; class Phycisphaerae; order Sedimentisphaerales; family Anaerobacaceae; genus PLanc-01. The sequence continues at coordinate 9,922 of JAMCWO010000157.1, forward strand.
ATCAGGATGGCGATGATGGAAATGACGACCAGCAACTCAATCAGAGTGAAGCCGCTGTTGTTTTTCACTTTCATTACCATCGCTCCAAAACCTTCCTCTATTGAGGTTACTCGGCTGCCGCAGACGGCTGTTTTGGGCGCGGCGGCGCTCCTTGCACCGCGCAGGGTCCCGCGGGCAGACCCCGGAGTACCAGCGTGTATTATCGACGGACGGTGATTGCCAGACAATACAGAATTGCGTTTTTCTTCCGCCAATTTGCGAACGGATAGGGTTGGCATGTGTGTGACAATTCCCTTGACAAGCGTTTCGCATTATGGTTAGAGAAATGCGCGAAATGACCTGTGACTCCGCGTGGAAATCCGGTATCAGATAGCAGTGGAGAATGGGGCAATGGAATGCTGGGATGTTGGAGAGCTTGGCTGTCCCTCAATATTCCATTACTCCTGACCTGTGGCAGCTTCAGCGATAAGAAGGAGACCATGCATGGCGAAAGTGACGTTTGGTGTGATCGTGGGCAATCGCGGGTTCTTCCCGGATGTCCTGGCAAAAGAAGGACGCAAAGAGATCCTCGAGGTGCTCAGGCAAAATGGCTACG
>JAMCWO010000163.1 GCA_023481165.1 Planctomycetota bacterium
GGCGCTGGCGCCTTCCGAGGAGAGCTTGAGCAGATCGGACGGGAAAAGCCCCCGGGTGATGATGACGTGGTCCTTGTGGACATTCATCGTCTCGCTGCGGCTGACGAGATTGTTCACCAGCCGCAGGGCCACGTCCTCGATGTCGTTGGCTTTCTCGCGGGTGTAGGCGTTGTCACTGGCGAGGAAACTCTGCATGTAGTCCGTCGCGATCTCGGCAATGGCCACCGGCGCGTTGACGCCGCCTTCGATCCGCCGGGTGATCTTGCCGATGAAGTCCTGATCCTTGAGGATCATCAGATGGGCGGCGAAGATCAGCGACGCGGCGTCGGAGAGCTTGTGCTCCACCTGCTCCTGGAGTTTCTCAAGCTGATACTCCGTGTGCGCCACGGCGTTGCGGAAGTCCTCCAGCGTGCACACCTTCTCGAATTCCTGATGCAGGACGAATGACAGGCTCTTGTGCCGGCTGAGGACCATGGCCGGGGCATAGGCGAATCCCTCGGCCGCCACCTTGCCGCGGACGAACTTGAGACTGTCCGGCACGCTTCGGACCCGCTCCGGGGGCGGTTCATGGATGCCCAGGAGAAATTGGGCGTTCTCGATGATGTTGGCGAGTTGCGAGGCCACAGTTTCCAGGGCCGTGATGCTGGACTCATCGTAACACTGGCTGGCCTCGCGTTGGAGGACCAGGACGCCCATTTTCACCACGCCGCGGGCGATCGGCACGGCCAGAAACGCGTTATACCGTTCCTCGAAGATGCCGGGGAAGAACTGATAATTGGGATTGCGGCTGGCGTCGGACTCGCAGATCGGCCGCATCTCCTGCAACGCCAAGCCCGTGAGCCCCTGGCCCAGTTTCAGGTGCACCCGGCCGACGGATTCCGGATGCAAGCCCTTGGTGGCGCGGAGGGTCAACTCCTGCTTCTGGGGGTTATACAGGTAGATCGAGCAGACGGCAGAGTGCGTACGTTCCGCCACCATCTCCACGGCGCGGTTCAGCAGCGTCTCAATGCTGGCGCTCTCCCGGAAGAGATGGCTCAGCTCATTGATGTCGTACAGCAGTTGTTCCTTGTTGACTCGGTTTATCATCATCGGTACATCATCATTGTTGACTGCCTCATCCTGGAGCACATGCACGCTCGATCATCGGCCTCTGCACCAGACCTTATACGCTACGGCGAAACGGAAGTTTCCCGACCTACCGTGACGAACGGAACAGTCGGGTTTCGTTCGACTGGTTCGGTTGGATCGTGCGATAGGATATCATACCGGGGCGTCCACCAACAGTGCCTAGGCGGACAGAAGCGCGCGGGAATCTTGTGGATTTTTGCTCACCCCAAGGCCACAATAAGACCCCAGGTTCGTGCCAAGACAGGTAGATCAAGCCATTGTCCTTGAGAGGGTAGATCCGTGATCAAGAAAGTGTCTGTAGTTTTGACGATTGTCGCGTGGGTCGGGGTGGTCCGCCCCCTGGGGGCGGCGGTCGAGCCTCCGCAGAACGTGATCCTCATCGGCTGGGATGGAGCCCAGCGGGAACACGTGGAGCAATGCCTGGCACGGAAAGAGCTGCCCAGCCTGCAACGGCTCATGGACCAGGGCAAGTACGTCAAGATCGATGTGGAAGGCACGACCGATACGAAGGCCGGGTGGAGTCAAATCCTTACCGGCTATTATCCGCAGGTCACCGGGGTGTACAGCAACAGCCGATTTGGACCGGTGCCCAGGGGTCTGAGCATCTTCGAGCGTCTGGAAAACAACTTCGGGACGGACAAGTTCGTTACCGTCGCGGTCATTGGAAAGAAGCAGCATTGCGGCGAGATCAATCCGCCGCAGAAGATTCGCTTGGATGAGGAAGGCCAGCAGCAAAGTGATGCCAAGGCCGGAAAGAATAAGAAGAAGGCCAGGAAGGCGGGTGCGAACGCTCAGCCCGGCGCCGGCAGGAAGCCCCAGGGCACGATCGTCGAGGAGAACGGCATCAAGTACCGCGTCATCCCCGGCTCACCGTATTATGGCATGCACACCGCGCTGGACGTCTGGGAGTTCGGGCTGATGGAGGATCAGAAGGTGGGGTCCCGGGCCATCGAATTATTGGACAAATACAAGGACAAGCCGTTCTTTTTCTTCGTGCATTTCGCCGAGGTAGACCATTCCGGGCACAAGTACGGCGAGAATTCGAAGCAGTACAACGATGCCCTGATTTCCAATGACCTCTGGACCGGCAGGATCATGGACAAGATCCAGGAACTGGGACTGGCCCAGAGGACCCAAGTCTACGTCACCGCGGACCACGGTTTCAACGAGGATGCCAAGGGTCACAGTTTCGCCCCGTACGTGTTCCTGGCGACCAACAACAAGGCGGTGAGCCGCGATGGCCGGCGGCAGGATATTGCGCCGACGATCTATGAAGCCCTGGAGGTGGATGCCGTGAAGTTCCAGCCACGGCTCGACGGGATCTCGCTGACACAGCCCGACAATCGTCCGCCGGCCAGACTGGGTCCGGCCAAGAGAGCTCGGCAGGCCGCCCAGCCCGCGGAAGAACCGCACCGGCCGGACGTGGTCTTTGTTCCAACGCCCCAGGAGGTAGTCGACCGGATGCTGGAACTGGCGCAGGTGACCAAGGATGATGTGGTCTACGACCTGGGCTGCGGCGACGGCCGGATTGTGGTGACGGCTGCCAAGAAGTACGGCTGCCGGGCCTACGGATACGATGTCGATCCGCGCCGCATCAAGGAATCCCAGGAGAACGTCAACAAAAACGGGGTGGGCGCTCTGGCCACGATCCAGCAGAAGGATATCTTCACGTTGGACCTCAGCCAGGCCAATGTCATCACTCTGTACCTGCTGCCCAGCCTGAACGTGAAGCTGATCCCGCAGTTGGAGAAACTCAAGCCGGGTTCGAGGATCGTCTCCCATGATTCTGACATGAAAGGCGTAACGCCCGATCGAATGGTCACCGATGTCGGCTATGGGCACACCATCTATCTGTGGACAACCCCATTGAAGAAACAGCCGCAGACAGAGTAATCGAGCGACCTCGACCTGTGTCGTGGCGCTCGATGACCGCAAACGTTTTCAGAAAGGATGACGATGACTATGAGCAGCAAAGGAATGACATGCATTTGGGTGGTGGTGTGTTTGGGACTTGTGGGCTGCGCGCCGGAGAAGACGGAACCCCAGAAGACGACGGGCGCCAAGGCCAGCGCGGCGAAGCGCGCCGATAGTACCGTGGGTAGCGCCGCCGCCCAGCCGACCTCCCCCAGCACGAGCCAGCCCCAGAACGCGCCGAGCAGCGCCACGATGCCCGCGCCGGCCCCGACGCAGACGGAGCAGAAGCCGGCGGCGGCCGAACCGGCGGCGGAGCCCAAGAGACCCGATGTGATCTTCGTTCCGACGCCCCAGGAAGTGGTCGACAAGATGTTGGAGCTGGCCCAGGTGACGAAGGACGACGTGGTCTATGACCTGGGCTGCGGGGACGGCCGCATCGTGGTGACCGCCGCCAAGAAGTTCGGCTGCAAGGCCTTCGGCTTCGACGTCGATCCGGAACGCATCCAGGAGTCGAAGGAGAACGTCGAGAAGAACGGTGTCGGCAATCTGGCCACGATCGAGCAGAAGGATATTTTCACGTTGGACCTCAGCAAAGCCAACGTCGTCACGTTGTACTTGTTGCCCAGCCTGAATGTGAAGCTGATTCCGCAGTTGGAGAAACTCAAGCCGGGTTCGCGGATCGTCTCGCACGATTTTGACATGCGGGGCGTCACGCCGGACAAGGTGGTTACGGTCGATGGGGACGGCGGTTACGGGCACACGGTCTATCTCTGGACCACGCCGCTGAAAAAGGAGACGGAAACGAAGTGAGGAACTGATACCGATGCGAAAGGGCCGCCGACGATCTGCCGCACAAGCTGCGGGATCATCGGCGGCCCTCTTTCATGGTGCTCCGGGCTGGCACGGAGACCCGCGCCCCAATTCCCGACGCCAGGATGACACCACAGAAGACAGGAGGGCAGGAGGGATTGCCGTACCCGTTCTGCAACCCCTCCTGCGGGTGGTTTGGTGTCAATCCGACTACAAACTCCGCCTCGTCCGAAGCCAGCCCACCACGACGGCGCCCAGGCTGGCGAGCAGAAGCGCCCCTGGGGCCGGAATGCAAATCGTGTCGACATGCATCCCGTCGAAGGCGGCCGCGCCGCCTAAGACCGGCAGAACGGAGAACTCCACCTCCTCAAAGACCGGATTCGGGACGATCCGCCAGCCGAAGTCGGCGCCCGTCCCCGGGCCGGGCCCCGCAAGCTGCGTATAGGCAAAGCTCGTAGCCCTGCCGTCGAGAGCGATGGCCCCCGTGGTGTTGACCGCGCCCAAGGTGGCCACCTTCACCCAGACCTCCTTGTACGCGTTCGGCGCGGGGACGTTGTTGATCTTCAGGTGGACGTCAATCGGATTGGGGCTGGAGAAGGAGTGCGCCGCGGCATCGTAGGTCAGATCGGTGCCGCTGATGATCGCGGCTGCCACGGGACTATGAATATTGCCAGCCGGGAAGACGTCCTCTACACTCAGGTCCACATCAAAGGACTTGCCCGTGATGGTCTCCAGTACATTACTCGACTCCAGGTTAAACACCAGGTGGGCGCTTCCCGGGGTTCCCTCATCCCAGAAGCCGAGGGAAGGAGCCCCCAGGGAAGGCACGGTGGCGAGCCCACACACGAGTGCCGCCAATAAGTATCGCTTCATGTTTTCCTCCGTGATATCCATAGGACGCAAGGGTTTCTGAGCTTACTCGCAACAGGGTTGTCCCGGCGGGGGGCGGCGGACCGCGTGCACCTCCGGCCGGAGGCATCGTCGCCGGCCGGCCCTGAAGTCTCCCGGTTTCATGTGCTTGTGCGCTCGTAAGCCCTGTTGCGCCCTCCCAAAGAGGATGCATACCGGCTATTTTCCCCGCGGGGAGATTCTCGTGGATCACCCCGTGGTGAGGCTGCGAACCGTGTTCTCTCATCCTTTTGTCGTACATGCGTTTCTCATTCCGGTCCGGCGGCACAGGAGGGAGAGAACAGGTGAGGCTGGCGCCGCGATCTTAGGAGTGGCGTCGTCTCGCCTGGGACGGAACCATCGAGCGGTCAGCCTGGAATGTCCGTCCCCCTGGAAACGACGCGTACCAACCGTCAACTCCCCATACCCGCGTAATCTTCTCCCCATGCCTGCTTGCTTGCCGCCGGTAGAACTCCGGTTTCCGTGCTGCTACCGAACGTACCCCCCATAGCTACTTGCCTAGCCACCGACGCGTCCGATTGTCCGGCGTTTCGGTGCCCCGCATTGCAAGCTTTTATACGGCCAATCTAAACCCACGTGCGTCGCCGGTAATTAGGCGAAAACCGCAATGTAGTCCGGCAAGAAGCTTACGGAGGCAGAAGACCCCCGGCGATCTCGAAAAATGCCTGCGCGTAGTCCACAATAGCGGGAGCGCGACGGCCCGCGGGGAGGAGGCACTGCCGGGGCCCGTTGCTCCGGACTGGCTCGGCGGCGCATTTACGTGTTCAACCGCCGTGAATTAGGCAGAATCCCACTGCCTCGCGCCCCGTGGACTTGGTAAGAGTGACCGTAAGTAGGCGGTCGAAGCGGCTGAGCAATCGAGCGCCTGAATCCACAATCGTAGCGGTAAGGAGATGTATATGGGCTGGTTTCAGAGGGCCGTGATCTGGTCGTGGCTGCTCCTGTGCCTTGGCGGCATGATGCTCACGGGTTGCCACACCGTTCGAGGGGCGGGGGAGGATATCGAGGGAGCTGGGAGGTCGATTGAAAGGGCCACGCGGTAGTCCGGCGGGCGGCGTATTCGGCTCGGCAGGGTGCCCCCCGCGAGGGACCGCCGCGCCGAACGTCCAGAGGGTCGAGTGGCCCCTGAGGCCACGCTATTTAGGAGGTTTTCCCATGAATCAGAAGATCGTATTGACACTATTGGCAGCCGCGGTGTTGCTGGTTTCGGCCAGTTGCCGCAAGGAAGGGCCGGCCGGCCCCAAGAAGTCGGCGCGGGCACCGACGCAGGGCAAGGCGGGAGCACCGGAATCGCCGCCACCGACCAGTGTAGGGGGACAGCAGCCCGGCGCCGGGACAGCACAGGCGCCGGCGGGCGGCACGGGCCAGCAGCCGCCGGCGGGCCGTACACAACCCGGCGCGACGGCAGGTGGGACAGAAGCCAACCAGCCGGCCGGACGTGCGCAGACGCGACCCGCCCCGGCAACCCCGGCCAGCACGAAATCCGAGCCAGGGACAAAGAAGTAGCCTCGTCGAGCCGCGGTATTGCCGGCATTGTGGCGCTATTTTTCGGTTGGCATGCGAACCGGCGACATCTTTGTCCTATGAGGTAGGCAGCGCGGATGATGCCCGTGAAGAGCTGAACGAGTGGCAAGAGACGTTTCGCCAAGGGTCCATTCTCATCCGCGCTGCCCGCCAAGAGGTCTGATATGGGTCTGTTGCACTGGGCGTTGGTCTTTCTGGTGGTGGCCCTCATTGCCGCCATCCTGGGATTCGCCGGCATTGCCGCGGCGGCCGCGGGGATTGCCCGAATCTTGTTCATCATCTTCCTGGTGATCTTCCTGATCCTGCTGATCATGCACCTGCTTCACGGCCGACCGCCGCGCATGCCGTAAGAGCATTTTGATTTGACGGTCCTTTCGGGATACGGTATCGTCGAAGGTCTGCCGAGCGGAGTCCTTGATGCTTGGCCCTGGCGTCCGTAGCTCAATTGGATAGAGCCTCGGTCTTCGGATTGTGTCCGGTAATCCGCTGTTTTACGTAAGTACCGCCCATTCCAAGACTTACAGATTCACGAGTTTCTCGAAATTCACCGATTTTGGGCGTTTTAGGGGGTCGAAAGGGGGTCGAAAAAGATGGCGTGTATCTGGAATAGACCCCCTATTAAGGCATAACCTTATCGGTAGTAATCACTACTACTCCGCGCGCTGTCGTTCCGGCCGCGCGCCCCCCGGGCGCCCCCAAAAACAGCCGTGGATCTTCTGTCGGAGGGCCTTCTGCGATGGTCGCCAGGCAAAATCGAGGCCGGGACCGATGCTCTATCAAGGGCTTCTTACGGCGAATTGAACGCGGGCGCGAGGATTGAACCCGTAAGCCCTGAAATCCTCGCGACTTACGCCAAAAAACGGGGGTCGCCCGGGGGTCGAAGTGGTACGGTTTTGTCGTCAATTCTCATGAGCTTTCTGTCAGTGGCGCGTGGCAGCGCTGCGATCCCTGGGCGCACCCTAACCGGGTAAGGCTCCTGCGCGAGCAAGATCCCCAGGCGGTCCGGCATAAAAGATGGGCACGCTCGGCCGAGTCGTGGGGTGTGGGAACCTCGGCACGCTGGCACCTTAATACTTCCATGTCACGCGGGGCGGCGGCGGAGACTCTGGCAGGCGCCTTACTCGATAAGCCACTATGTTCGATGTCGCCGCCCCGGCCAATCTTCATGGGCTCCTGCGAGCGATTGCCGGCTTCAACGTCTCGCACCTGCCGATCCTGCAGTCGGCGGGGCTGGTGAAACCCCAGCGGCGTCCTCCAATTTTCTGCCCCATTTGCGTAGTGGTTCAGCACCCGGTAGCCCGTCAGCTCCTGGAGTCGGCCGGTAGGACAGGGATCGCGAAGAGAACTCGGCGCGCCGACTGGCTGCCGGACCCGGCGAACGTGGTCGGTCGCAGGTGCGAATCCTGCCCGGGGGCTGTGAGGTGTGTTTTGTTCTGGCTGGCGGCGGCGTAAACCGACCTGTCGCGCGCACGTGCTGACCCTGGCTGTATACAACGGCTTTCTGCGACGGCAGGGCTGTCGGGGTACAGGTGAAGGTCACCCGCCAGCTTCTTATTAGGGACGGCAGCGTGGATGGCACGCCTGGAGAGAGGCCCCACCTGTCCGGGGGACGCCCGGGACAGCGCGTCGTGGGGAGCCGGTACTCAAGCCCGGCCCGTCCCTGGATCATAACGACGACCGCCGCGGCGGCGTCTTGGCAAACTCCATATCGTCGCGGGGCACCCGGGCGGAGTCAGATGGCTCTCCTTCGTCCGGGCGCGACACTTCCGGGTCGGCCGGCGTGGCGTCCGGATACCAGAGAACAAAATGTCAATTGTGGGATTTTTCCCTTGGCGCGTGTATACTGATGGAGTATACTTACCATAATAAGACAGGAGACCTTGTGAAACGATTGAAACCAGAACGGCGGCACTGGGAGCTGAACCAGTTGCTCGGCCGCCTTTACAAGGTATGGACGTGCACCTACGGGAAATGGAGTCGGGACAAGTTGTTCGAGGAATTGGAGCGCGAACTGAAGATTCGCAGAAGGCGAGGTAGCTATGCCGATCACGGCGTACCAGCTCCAGCAGCGGAAACATCATCTGGGATCGAGCGACGTGGCGGCCCTGTTCGGACTGAACAAGTTCGCCAACGCCTACGACGTGTGGCTCGAAAAGACCGGCCAGCTCGCCGAGGCTCCCGGCAACGAGGCCCAGGCCCTGGGCAACGAGTTTGAGACGGTCATCCTGGCCCGGGCCGAGAAGGAGTTGGGACCGCTGCGGAGGAACCAGTACCGCTCGGCCCAGCGTCTCGGTTTGCCGCTGGGGTCGAACATCGACGCCATCGTCGTGGAAACCGGCCGGCCCGTGGAGGCCAAGACCTCCGGGATCTGGTGGCCGGTCGAGGAGACCTGGGGCGAGCCCGGCACGGACCAGGTGCCCGACCGCGTTTTGATTCAGTCGCAGGTGCACCTGATCTGTACCGATACCGACCTGTGCCACGCGCCCAAGATGGGCTGGGGGATGCGCCAGGATCTGTATGAGGTTCCCCGCGATGACGACATGGTCAAACAGATCTGCGACTATGCCGCCGCCTGGTGGCAGCGCCACGTGGTCGAAGGCCAGGCGCCCGACGGCGTCCCGAAACTCGACACCGTCAAGCGGTGCCTGCGCCAAACGGGCAAGGCCGTGGACGTGCCGGGCAAGCTGATCGAGAAATGGCGCCGGGCCGTGAAGCTGGCCGGCCGGGTGGACAAGCTGAAAGACGCCGCCCAGGCGGCCGTCCTGGCGGCCCTGGGGGATGCGGAGATCGGGACCTGCGACCTGGGGACCGTGACGTATCTGGAAACGTACCGCAAGGGTCATGTCGTCGAGCCCAAGATGGGGCGGACGATCCGATGGAAGGAGAAAAAGGCGGGTTCGTGACCTGCCGGAAAGGATAGGGGTGAAAACCGAATGTATCGTGCAGCACCGAAACGAGTTGAAGGTGGAAATGGGGATCGTGTGACAACTACAGCACCGGCAACGCAAGCCCTGACGATCAAGCCGCCGCGCTTCGCGTACCTCCCAGAACTCAAGGACAAGTACGAGATCGACGAGGAGGCGTGGCGGGCACTGGTCGAGGCCATTTTCCCGAACGCCCAAAACTTCGGGTCGATCATCCTGGCTCTCGCCTACTGCAAGAGCCGCAATTTGGACATCTTCAAGCGCAACGTCCATATCGTGCCCATTTGGGACAAAGACAAGCGCTGCCTGGTGGACACGATCTGGCCGGGGATCGGGGAACTGCGGACGACCGCCTTCCGGACGAAGCAATACGCCGGGCGGGACGCCACGAATTTCGGCGAGGACGTGACCAGCTCCTGGGGCTCCGGCCGGGACGCCCTGGCGGTCACGCATCCGGAATGGGCGCAGGTGACCGTGTACCGGATGATCGACGGCCAGCGGGTCGCCTTTGCGGGACCGCCGGTGTTCTGGCTGGAGACGTTTGCCGCGACGAAAGACGGCTTCCCGAACAGCATGTGGGTCAAGCGTCCCCGGGGGCAGATCGACAAGTGTGCCGAGGCGGCGGCCTTGCGGGCGGCGTTCCCGGAGGAGCTGGGCGACACGCCGACCAGCGACGAGGGGCCGATGATCTATCAGAACGGCGCGCAGGCGCTCAACGGGGCGGCGGTCGATCCCGCGGCCCTGGAGGCTGGCGTGGCCGGCTGCAAGGACCGGATGCGCAAAGCCATCGAGTCGGTCCAGAAGGACGCCCCAGCCGAGGAGCCGCCGGAAACCGACGGCCCGCCGTGGGAGCAACCGGGCGAAGGCGGCGACGCCGAGCCGGTCCCGGACCTCTTGAGTGAGGTGGCGAAGCTGGAAACCCAGGCGCCCAAAGCGCAGGTGTGGCAGTGCGAAAAGAACCATACGTTCGAGACGCCCGAGCCGCGGGAAGGAACCACGCTGGGCGTGTGCCCGAAATGCGGGACTGTACGAATCCGCCGCCTGAGTTGATCGGCGGCCCTGACTGGAAAGGACTCCATGAACACGCACCACCATATCTTCGAGGCCGACAACGTCGGGGACCTGATGTCCGCGGTCAGCGATTGGTCCTGGCAGCACACCCGCCGGTCGGTCCTGGAGGTGCTGGAGGAACAACTGGGTCCCGAAGCGCGGCGGCTTGATCGTCAGGGCTTGCGTTGCCGGTGCTGTAGTTGTCACACGATCCCCATTTCCACCTTCAACTCGTTTCGGTGCTGCACGATACATT
>JAMCWO010000243.1 GCA_023481165.1 Planctomycetota bacterium
GCAGCCTGAACTCCTCTGTGTACCGTTTCTGTCGTGTGCTTTTGTCTGCCATAGAGAATTCCTTTCGTGTCTATGGCAGCCCAGTGTAGCAAGCTCGCCCCGCGCCCACCATCCGTAGGGCAGGTCATTTTGCTGAGGCCTATCGAATGTTCTATTCACCATAACTCCTTTCCCGCCAAGCACTTGCCTCTTCTTTTCCGGCTGCCGAAATTGGGTTTGTTTGGCGCAATTGACCGCCAGACCTGAGGGGCGAGGGGGGGAACCCCGGTCCCCAGGTCGCGTCCCGGCTGGCGGGAATTGGCTTCGTTTCGCGTCTTTCGTCCGCCCGGAACCTGGCCCTGCCCAAGCCGGCCCGAATTGGGTTCGTTTCGCACGTTTGGTCCCCGGGAACGCCGATCTCCTGATCGGCATCGTGGTACGAATTGGCTTTGTTTTGCCGCACTGGTAAGACGGGTACACGTAGTATAACCCCTTTCCATAAAACGGTTTAGCGTCACTTCTGCTCCCAGTGAAATTGGGTTTGTTTGGCGCACAAGGAGTCCCTGCCTCGAACTGAGGAGGCGAGCCCGGCGGCTGAAATTGGCTTTGTTTTGCACGATAGCAGTCCCCGCCTGGAGCGGGGTCCCGTCAGCAAGCCGCAGTCCTTTCTGAATCCACAATCGAGGACACCGCCTCGGCGCCTCGCTTCGGGCATTGGGTTCGTTTTGCATGAATGCTCACCACAGAGGCACAGAGTACACAGAGTCGAAGCCGCCTTCGGCACCGGTTTGGGACCGTCTCTGTGGTCTCGGTGTCTCAGTGGTGCATCTTCCGGACCCCGCCGAATTGGGTTCGTTCCGCATAATTGCTCACCACCGAGAGGGCCCCCAAACGCGGAATTATGCGTTTGGGAACCCAGACACGCAGGACACGGAGAATGAAATCGAGGTCATGTTGCTGAAGGAGTCCAAGACCGCCTCGGTGGTCTCTGTGCCTCTGTGGTGAACCCCTGCAAATTGGGTTGCCCTGCGTCTTCATCTATCTTCTTCCCGCTTTCAAATCACGAGTCATTAATCCGAGGGGGCTCTGCCTCGGGGCAGAGGAGTCCCTCTACCTATGCTCCGTGTTGCACGAATCGTGCCGGAATCCTGTGCATCGGCGACGCCCGAAAGCTGCGTAACTCCTTGTACTGCAAGGAATAAAGAATTTCTCGCTCGCGGGGTGTTTTACCTTCTGAACTGTTGCACAAACGCGACCGCTCGTAGGGTGGGCTATGCCCACCATCCCGCTCTCTCTCACCAGGGGGAGCACCGAGGGGAGTTCCTGGGCGCGGGAACGGCCGAAGGAGAAGAGAAGAGGCGGTTCAGGGGCGTGAACGCTACGCACGTACCCGCCGGCGGTCCAGGATCCCAATAACGTCGCGTTCACTTCCGACGTTCTCCGGAGGCGGTTCATGGGCCGAACCATCTTTGAAGACGGCCCATAAGCGGATTCCTACGGAAGGAGCCTCCATCTACGGCTTCGCCTTCCTGATTCCGGCTTCATCCGCTTGTGCCCGGTCTCTTCTGGTTCCGGGCACGTGTGATCTTACTCACAGACGGACCGACGCGTCCGACTCAGCGGCTCCCTGTGTCTGGAACAGTCCCACCATTCCCGCACTCTGAACCGCCTCTTCTGGTCTTCGCGTCGGGCCGGACCCCTCTGCTTAGGTCCCCGATTCCGGCATGTCCCCCGATTCCCGCAACCATCGCTGAAGGTAGTGCCGGACCCCGCTAAGGCACTGACCCCGCTAAGCCTGTTTGTCGCTGTTTCTCGTTGACAGTTTCGCCCCTATTCTCGATAATTGGCTCTGATTGGTGGCTTCACAACCGCACACGAGGAACGCGACGCGATTGAGAGGCTCCTGGGAGATTCCGGATGGCGAGAACAACGTAGTTAAATGTTCCCATCACGGGGGTAAGATCATTCTGAGGTGACCGATATGGGGAGAGTCAGAGTGACAGAGCCGGTGCGTGCGCATTTGGACATCATCGCTGACCGTCTCTGGGGAGGCCATGCTGCAGTAATGGTCGGGGCTGGCTTCAGTCTAAATGCCATACCGTTGTCTGGGTCCGCACGGATGCCCTCCTGGCAGGAGTTGGCCCGTGCGCTGCACGCGCGTTTGTATTCCGACACGAAAGACTCGTTCCGATCCATGGATACGCTGCGGCTGGCTGACGAATACAGTGGTGCTTTCGGTGCTGCCTCGCTTGATAGATTGGTGAAGGATGTGATCCGAGACGAGGAGTTCAGACCGAGCGATTTGCATGCTCGATTGCTCGAACTACCCTGGGCTGAGGTGTTCACGACCAACTACGACACACTCCTTGAAAGGGCAGCCCAGGGCGTGATCTCGCGAAGGTATGATGTGGTCGTGGATTGTCGTGACCTGCCGTTCTCATCGCGCCCGCGCATTGTGAAACTGCATGGTTCTCTCCCAAAATCAACTCCATTCATTCTGTCCGGAGAGCAGTACAGGACCTATCCCACAGAATATGCGCCTTTTGTGAACACGGTGCAACAGTCGGTTATGGAAAACCTGCTTTGCCTGGTCGGGTTCTCTGGAGACGATCCCAACTTCGAACGATGGACGGGGTGGGTACGTGATAATCTGTCCGAGTCGATGCCCTACATATACTTGATCGGCTTGCCTGACCTCACCGACCCGTGGAAGAAAGTCCTCACAGACAGACGGATCATCCCTGTGGACCTCTCATCGTGCGATGGCGTGTCAAAGCATCCAGATGCCCTGTCTTTCTTCCTTGACTACATGGAACAGAAGAGACCCAAACCGCCCGGCGAATGGTCACCCCGTACCGATCTCCAGGTATCAACCGGAAAAGCCCAACCCAAGGATCTATTGGCAGTCCTTCGCGCATGGCAAACCCAACATCAGGCCTATCCTGGTTGGATCGTGCCGCCGCACAATCAACGTGGTGTACTCTGGCGCGACGCAGAGGGGTGGGCGTATTACTTCATGCAGAGCAGCCTAACACCTCCCAACGACTTGCTCGCGGCATATGAATTGGACTGGCGACTGAGGTGCTGTCTCGTTCACCCGGTGCTCGAAGTACACCACTGGATAGAGAAGGTGGTAAAGCGGTACAATCCGTTCCCAGCGCAACTCCCGGAACTCCAGAGTGAGTTCTCGCCCACACAGACGGCAGGTCCCGTTCTTGAATGGGAACACCTTCCGCGTCCCTGGGTAGAGCTTGTGTTCAGCGCAGCAAAAACATGTCGGATTCAGCTTCAGAGAGAGCAGTTTGACTATTGGATGGGCAGGGTACTCAAACCCGAGGTCCTGGTTGAGTCCCCAGAATGGTTCGCAAGATGGTATTACGAGAAATGCATGTACCACGTGGCTGAATTGGATTTCGATGGCCTTCGTAGCACGGTTGAGGAATGGCCGACCATGCAGGATCTTCCCTTTCATGAGATGAGAAAGGGTACCCTGATGCTCGAACTTGGCGATTTTGAGCGAGCCGAAAGGGTGGTCCAAGACGCACTGAATGAGCTTCGCAGGAGGGCTAACCTCAGGACGATTACATACGACGTAACGACAGCGAGCCAAGAGAGCCTTGCGATGCTCATCTTGAGGCTGATCAGGGACAGCAAGTCTCATCGAGCCTCCTCAAACCAAAGTTACGTGCGTTCAGAAGAGGAACGGCGCAAGAACCTTGAGCGTTACGATTGCGATCCCCTAGGCGAGTTGAATGCTATCGCAACCGATCTCAAGATTGCGCTATCTGAGCATCGCGAACCTGTTGAGCACAGACGCACATTCGACGGCCCGATCTCCACTTCCTGGCAAATGTTCGCTTCATTCCCGCGCGGATTGAGCCATGCACTCGAGCACGTCAATATTTTTGAAGAGGGAGGTCTTCCGTATAACTGCCGACACTTCACCCTGGCGCATAAGGATTCCGTAAGAGATGCCGCAGGTATGCTGCGATCGGACATGCCTTTCTGGGCCTTGACGGCGCTTATCCGCGCAGGCGAGACAGACGCATTGGAGTCTTGGTTCAGCCGGACGTTCGTAGCAGGGATGAAGAGCGAGGAACTCAGCGATGCACTCTTATGGCAGATGGGCGCTCTGCGGAGATCGATGGAAGCTCTACCGCCATCACGCGAAGGCATAATCGATGGCACCCTTTCAACTAAGTCCTGTCAGGTCGTTTCGGAGATCATCTCCCGGCTCAGTATCAGGTGTCCTGCATCTCTACAGGGGCAAGTATTGGACCTTGCCGTCCAAATGCGGAATGCGTCTGATGACGTGATATGGTTCGTATTCAGGGAGTCTGTGAGCCACATGTTCCATCGGCTCATCCAGTCAATGAGTCCTCAAGATCTTCTCAACTGTATGCCAACACTGTTGTCTCTGCCTGTTCTCGACAGCCCGAACGAAGTTATTGAGCGAGACAGAGGCGAGCCCTTCAATAGCATCATGTGGCCCCACGGTTTCAGACTGCCCCCTGGCTTTCAGCGTTCCTCGTGGCAAGCGCCAATCTCGCATTTGATTCACTTGATTGACGCTGGTACACCTCAGCAACGCCGAGTAGCTTGCATCAGGTTGACCGTGCTATACGATATCGGTGCCCTGGAACCAGATGAACAAGACCGTTTTCGGGACGCTTTGTGGAATGAAAAGTGGATCGACGAATCCACTGGGCTACCACTAGACACTGGCCTCTTTGATTCTGGGCTGCTCACGCTTCCGTGTCCTGCGGAATTGGACGTAATGGACAGAGTCAAGGCCAAGCTCCTCCGGACGGACTTTCCTCTGGAGACCGGCAAGTCCGTGACCTTGACGCGTGGGCACGTCGAGTACATGGAGGAACTGCTTCGGTCGACCAAGGGGTTGTTTGTACTGGATAACAATGACCGAAGCTACGTTCATTGGACAATCGAGGAGGTGAGCCATATCTTCGATAAGCTCGTGGTGTGGTGGGATTCCGGCAAGGATCGTTTGCTCGAGCGAGATTCACCGTTCTCTTCCACACGGGATGAGTTCCTCGCTCGCTTTAAGCGCATACCAAGCCTCCTGATCAGGCTGATTCTGATTGGACGCGGGAGGGATGCTGCAGGAAATGTCGATACTCGGATCACACGTCTGATTGACGAATTGAGTACCTCGGGAATCCCCTGCCTGCAAGCCAAGGCGACTGCTCTCATCGCCGTTTCGCAGAACGCTGATTGTGTTCTCTCCCTCGTGTCCCAAGCACTGGCATCTTCCGATGAGGACATAGTCGAAGACGCCTGCGGCGCTGTCGCCGCATGGAGCAAGCTTGCCGCCACCGATCAAATGCCTCCATTGCCAAGCGACCTGCCAAACGGCCTATTTGACATAATCCTCTTCAGACATATTCCCGGGCTACGCTCCGCCCTTCTTTACACGCGCATAATGGTCGCGCATGGGCTGCTTGCCTCCGTGCCAGACGCGATCGTACGCGGGCTTGCACACCTGCAAAACGACACTTCCCTGAGTTATGACAATAGCACCATCCCCACTGAGGACCGCCCGGAGTACCGTCGCCTAGCAGCGGAACTTGCATACACAGTGTATACGCACTGCAGCAAGACGAACATCCCGATCCCACCGATAATTCTCGACTGGAGAGTCATCGCCGCTGATAATCCACTACCCGAAGTACGCAAGGCTTGGCCACAGGACGATAACCGGACAGCCTCTGGTTAAAGGCGGATACAGAGCCTACACAATCGTCGTGTAGACGCGTGCCGCCGGCAAGTGGACGCGGCTGAGGGCCCATTAACGCGCGAAGCGCAACATGGGGTGATGATCGCCAGCCCACCGGTCGTCTCTTGGCTTTCGGCACGAAATGCCACCCAATTCCGGCCACACCCGCCAGATGGGGCTCTTGTCCATCCGCAGGGAGCTCGATACGATGCTCTCCTGGCAAAGCATTATGGCTTGCCTCGTAGGGGCGAATGATTATTCGCCCGTACCTCAGAATGGAGAACGAATTGTGAAGAAACTCGGCACGTTGTTCCTACAAGGGCTTCTGGCGGTCCTCCCCATCGCACTGACTTTCTATCTCGTGTATTGGTTGGCGTCGTCTGCGGAAGCCATACTCGGCAGAGCGATGAAGTTCGTCATCGGCGAGACGAACTATGTCCCCGGATTGGGTGTATTGGCCGGATTCCTGATCACTCTGGGCATCGGCCTGCTCCTGCGGATCTGGCTATTCCGCAAGGCCTTCTCCCTCGGCGAGACCGTGCTGCAGCGAATCCCCGGCATCAAGTCCCTGTACGGTTCCATCCGCGACATGGTCGGGTTCTTCGATGCCTCCAAACAGAAGGAGTTCGACAAGACTGTCATGGTTGCTCTCGTTGACGAGGACGTGCGTCTGATGGGTTTGGTGACGCGCGAGGACTTCCGGGACCTGCCCGAAGGTATCGGCGATGAGCAAACCGTCGCCGTGTATCTGCCTATGAGCTATCAGTTGGGCGGTTTCACCGTCATGGTTCCCAGGACCAAAATCAAGCCGGTCGACATGAAAGTGGACGAGGCGATGCAGTTCCTTTTGACGGCCGCCGTCTCGCCCAAGAATGGCGGTAGGGGCGAATAATCATTCGCCCCTACGGGGAATCTTGTGATTCTGCGAAATCTCTTGTGAAGGAGTGTGTCATGATAAGACGGATAGGCAAGTCCCGAGGAGCGATTCTGCTGTTGGCGGTGGCCGGTATCGTGTTGATTCTGGGGGCGTCGTCGCAAAGGCCAAGCGAGGTCCTGATCGTTCAGGATGAATTGCCCCAGATGAAAGTGCTGGCGGGCTTCTTGCAGGAGAAGGGCCACTTGTCCGTGACGATCCGCGATCAGGCATCGTTGCCGAAGGACTTGTCAACGTATCGGGCGGTTCTCGTGTTCATCCACAGGGACCTCCAGGAGGCGACCGAGAGGGCGATCATCGATTACGCGCAGCAGGGGGGAAGGTTGATTTGCCTGCACCATTCCATCAGCAGCGCGAAAGCCGCCAATAAGTTCTACTTCAATTTCCTCGGCGTGCGGCTGGACAAGGGGCCGATGGCCGCCGGGGGGTACGCGTACAAAGCCTCCGGCTGGACCCTGGTGAATCTGAATCCCCGCCATTACATCACCAGCTTCCAGGTGGACTGGGGCCAGACGATGGTATACACGCCGTCCGATTACCCGAGTGTGGAAGGGGCGTATCCGAGCATTCGCCTCGGGGATGACTCGGAAGTCTTCATCAATCACAAGTTCACGGACGGCCGCGAGAAGACCGTTTTGTGCGGCATCGTGTACCAGGACAAGGAGACGGGCCGCACCTACATGCAGGATCGCGGCGCCTGGATCAAGAGGCAGGGCAAGGGGATCATCGTGTATTTCATGCCGGGACATACCGCGTCCGACTATCAGAAGAATGGCATTGCCCGAAGCGGGGCCCGCGGCGTGTCCCAGATGATCTTGAACGCCATACAGATGAAGGAGGATTGATAATGGCAGACAGGCAACGTACGGTCAGCCGCCGGGGTTTGCTCCAGGCTTCAGCGGCCGCAGCAACGTTCACGATCATCCCGCGGCAGGTTCTGGGAGGCCAGGGCCGACCCGCGGCCAACGAGCGGCTAAACATCGCGGCGGTGGGCGTCGGCGGCATGGGTGCCAACAATCTGGCCGCCTGCGCCGGGGAGAACATCGTTGCCCTGTGCGATGTCGACGCGGGCGGCTACGCAGCCAAGACTATTGCTCAGTACCCCAACGCCAAGATCTACAAGGACTTCCGCATCATGCTCGACGAGCAAAAGGACATCGATGCGGTCATCGTGGCTACTCCCGACCACACCCACGCGGTCGTGGCTCTGGCGGCTATCCGGCGCGGCAAGCATGTCTATGTCCAGAAGCCCCTTACCCATAGCGTCTACGAGGCACGGGTGCTTACGGAGGAAGCCCGTAAGTACAAGGTGATGACCCAGATGGGCAACCAGGGTCACTCCGGCGATGGCCCGCGATTGATCAGCGAGTGGATTGCCGACGGCGCGATCGGTGCCGTGCGCGAGGTCCACTGCTGGACCAATCGTCCCGTCTGGCCCCAGAGCATTGAGGTCGAGCGGCCGAAGGAAACGCCGCCCGTGCCGCCGACGCTCGACTGGGACCTCTGGCTCGGTCCCGCGCCCGTGCGGCCGTACCATCCTTCTTATCATCCCGGCACGTGGCGGGCGTGGTGGGACTTCGGCACGGGGTCCCTCGGCGACCTGGGCTGCCACATCATGGACCCGGCGTTCTGGGCCTTGAAGCTCAAGTACCCGGTCAGCGTCGAGGGTTGCATCTCGACGTACTGGCAGGGCCTGTGGCAAAAGACCCAGCCGAAAAATGAGCAGTATCCCCGTTCGACGATTGTGCGATACAAGTTCCCCGCGCGGGAGGGCCTGCCGGAAGTCAAGCTGACGTGGTGGGATGGCGGCATGATGCCGGAGCGGCCGGAGGTCCTGGAGAAGGGCCGCCGGATGGGGGACGACGACGGCGGCATTCTCTTCATTGGCGACAAGGGCCTGCTGATGTGCGGTTGTTTTGGCAAAGGCGCGCGTTTGATTCCCGAGTCGCGTATGAAGGACTACCAGATACCTGCCCCAACGCTGCCCCGTGTGCCGGGTGGCGAAAGCGGCCACGAGAAGGACTGGGTCCGCGCCTGCAAGGACGGCAAACCGTCGAGCGCGAACTTCGACTATTCCGGCCCCTTCGCCGAGACCGTCCTCATGGGCAACCTGGCCATCCGGTTCCCGTTCCGGGAACTCCAGTGGGACGGCGCGAAAATGGAAGTGACCAATGATAAGGGCGCCAATGCCTACGTCCGTCGTCAGTACCGCGACGGGTGGACGCTGTAGAAGGGGTGCCACCCACTCTCAGGTTGACGCGGTCAGCTTGCCGCGGACATAGGCCAGCCAATCATCCTGGAGGGCGTCATAGGGGCGGAATTTCTCCAAGCCGCCTTGTTCTTCGCTAAACAGGAGGGCCCGGTGGAGTCCCAGTTGGTTGGCCATAGGGGAGTCGATCAGGTTGCTGGAGTCGGCCGCACTCATTTGGAAGAGCACCCGGTGGTCAAATTCGCGGAGGGTCTGACGGTCCACGATCCGCTCCAGCGTACTGAGCGTGTCCGCCCACGCGAGGACGTGGATGCCGACGCTGGGACCTTCGCGCAGCAACTCGGAGAACTGCACATCCGGGCGAGGCTCCGCCTTCTCATCGAAGGATAGACTTAAAGCATCTTCGTTGCGGCGTAGCACCCGATAGCGCTGCAAACCGTGGACCAGCAGAATGATGGCCGGTGCATCATGCCGGGGTTCCCCAACGCGCCCGTCTGCGTTGGGGGCCCCCTGCTGCGCCTGCACGCGCCGTTGGGACTCCTGGGCCAATTCCGCGATCACCTCCGGAACTTCACGCCAGGGAACCAGTCGGCAGGTGTGGGGCAGCGCGGATGCCGCCCGTGCCAGCGGGCTGGTCTGCGGAGAATCGGACGCTCCGCCATCCAGGATCACGAATTGGGCCGACGGCGGGGGCAGCTGTGCCGCCAGACTGACGAGGGCGCCGGCCATCAGGTTCACGGCTACCTCGTCTCTCTGCCCGACCATCAACAGGTTCGCGCCGCTTTGACGGCGCAGCGTCACCGCGGTCGGATCTTTCATTGTTACGGGCGCTCCCAGCCAGATCCGTGGGGCGCTGATCTCGGGCGTCGGTGCTTTTCGCTCCAGACATTCGGCGAGGAGGCGATTGGCCCGGATATCCGCCGGGGCGTTGCCCTCGAAAACAACCATGGGCGTGCGGGCAAATTGCCGGATCCGTGCCGGGTCCGTGATTCGGCTCAGGCACCCGTCCCGGCAGGAATCCGACAGCCAGGCGACCTGGAAGGGGCTGTTCCCCGCGATCCGGCCGCCGGCGTCATTGTAGATCGCCTCCCCCGGCCGCGCGAGCAGCCGGGCGGCGACGTTCTCGTCGTCGAGAATGAGCTGGGAATCCGCTTCCGAGCATTGCAGAGCGATGCGTACGGCCATCTGCCCGATCGTGCTGCGCGCCAGCCCGAAGACGCCGCCGAGCGTTTGCGAGCCCAGGACCACATGGATGCCAAACGCCCGTCCCTGGCGCACGAGTTGTTCCAGGAGAACGGCCGCATCCTGGGCGAGCTTGTCGTCTTCGGCGAAAAAGGCCTGGAACTCGTCCACGATGAGCACCGTGCGCGGCATGGCCTTTCCCGTCGTTTGACGATAGGCACGGATATCCTGCACACCGGTGGCGCGGAAGATCTCGCCGCGCTGGGTCATCTCGGTGTCCAGGCGCCGCAGGATGCTCAGGCCGAATTCGCGGTCGCTCTCGATGGCGATCGCGCGGGCGTGCGGGAGATGGTGAGTGACGTAGGTCTTGAATTCCACGCCCTGCTTGAAATCGATCAGATAGAGCTCCACCTGGTCGGGCT
>JAMCWO010000116.1 GCA_023481165.1 Planctomycetota bacterium
CATTGGACCTCCTGCCGGTCGCCTCAATGCTGGCAACGTCCCAAGTTCTTGAAATTTTTCCCCTGTGTGATGGCGGTCGCGTAGGGTGGGCTGTGCCCACCAATTCATCAGGAACAGGCTGGACGGCGAAATGGTGGGCACAGCCCACCCTACGCGGACTACCTTGCACCCGCTCTAACACAGATCCTCCCTTTGTGTATTATGGAGGAGCATTCAAGAAATTGAGACCGCGCGGTTGCGTGCTGCGCTAAGTTGTTGTATCATCAGCACTTTGAGAGATTCGCTCAGTAGCGCGGCGGTGCCGGTCCGAAAGAGTCGGAATAGACGCGACTAGGGGCGATCGCCTGGATTTGCCATGGGTAGGGTAAGGATGTGAATCTGGGCAAG
The DNA here is from genome assembly GCA_023481165.1 of Planctomycetota bacterium. Lineage (GTDB taxonomy): Bacteria > Planctomycetota > Phycisphaerae > Sedimentisphaerales > Anaerobacaceae > PLanc-01. Next base: position 388 of record JAMCWO010000116.1, read on the forward strand.
GAGGCCGTCGCCGCCCGTAGCGACGCCGGAAGGCGTCTCTGCGGGGCTCCAAACGCGATGCATGGTGTCGGGGAGCTACTCGGCGCGGGTAACCTCGTAGGATGCCTTCGCGGCACACTACAAACAGGCAGTTGCCCATCTTGTACCGGATACAGGACAGAGAGGTCACTGGATGGATAAATACGTTTGTATACACGGACACTTTTATCAACCACCCAGAGAAAATCCGTGGCTGGAGTATGTCGAGCTGCAGGATTCCGCTTATCCCTACCACGATTGGAACGCCCGAATCACGGAGGAATGTTACCGGCAGAATGCGGCTTCGCGCATCCTCGGCCCGGACAAGAAGATTATCGATATCGTCAACAACTACGAGAGTATCAGCTTCGATTTCGGCCCCACGCTCATGTACTGGCTGGAATCGCACGCCCCGGACGCTTATGCAAAGGTGCTGGAGGCCGACCGGAGGAGCCGCGAGAAGTTCTCCGGACACGGCTGCGCGATGGCCCAGGCCTACAATCACATGGTTCTGCCTCTGGCCAATGCCCGCGACAAAGAGACGCAGGTCATCTGGGGGATCGAGGATTTCCGGCAGCGCTTCGACCGGGAGCCGGAAGGAATGTGGCTGCCCGAGACGGCTGTGGATATTCCCACCTTGGAAATCCTGGCGGAGCATGGGATCAAGTTCACGATTCTCGCGCCGCGCCAGGCAAAGCGCGTCCGCAAGCTCACGGGTGCCCGCCGGTGGCGGGATGTGAATGAAGGAGACGTCGATACAAGCGTGCCGTATATCTGTAACCTGCCGTCCGGCAAACAGATCACCTTGTTTTTTTACAATGGACCCGTCTCACACGGCATCGCCTATGGCGGGCTGCTCCACAGCGGCGAGAACTTCGCTATGCGGCTGGCCGGATCGTTCCCGAACGATAACGATGGGGAGCCCTCGCGCCTCGTCCATGTCGCCACGGACGGCGAGTCCTTCGGACACCACCACCATCATGGCGATATGGCTCTGGCCTATTGCCTCCACCACATCGCCGCCAATAATCTGGCGAAAATCACGATCTATCCGGAGTATCTGGAGAAGTTCCCGCCCGACCACGAGGCGGAGATCTGGGAGAGCAGCTCCTGGAGCTGTGTGCATGGGGTGGAGCGCTGGCGGAGCAATTGCGGCTGTGCGGCGGATCAGTCCCGCTCGGGCCAGCAGCAGTGGCGTGCCCCCCTGCGCGAGGCGTTCGATTGGCTGCGCGACCGGCTGGCCACCGTCTATCAGGATCGCATGGCCGCTTACAGCCCCGATCCGTGGCAGGTCCGGAACGAATATGTGCGTGTGATCAACGACCGGTCGCCGGAGAACGTCGACGCCTTTGTTGTCAAGGCCGCCGGTCGGGAGTTGGAGCATCACGATAAAGTCATGTTCTTGAAGCTGCTCGAGATGCAGCGCAACGGCATGCTCATGTACACCAGTTGCGGCTGGTTTTTCGACAACATCTCCGGCATCGAGACCGTGCAAGTCATGATGTACGCCTCGCGGGCCATGCAGTTGTGCCACGAGATCCAGAACTGGAACCTGGAACCCGAATTCAAGAATATGCTGGTGAATGCCCCCACGAATCGGCGGCCGCACGCCAATGGGAAAGAGGTCTACGAGGCGTATGTCGAGCCGGCCCGCGTCGATCTGCATCGCGTCGGCGCCCACTTCGCCTTGAGTTCCGTGTTCGAGGAATCCTCGGAGGAGTCCATCGATATCTACTGCTATTCCGCCCACATCGAGGATTTCGAGCATGCGGAGGCGGGGGTGCAGATCTTGACGACCAGCCGGTCCAAGATTCGGTCGAACATCACGCTGGAGGATTATGCGGTGGACTCGGCCGTGCTCTACCTGGGCGACCATCACTTGTTTGCAGCGGTGCAGGGGCGGATGCCCGACGATCAGTTCAAGCGCATCCGGCAGGACCTGGTGAAGGCCTTCCGCAAGGGCGACAGCAACGAGGTCATGCGGCTGATGAACGTTGTGTTCGACGGCAAGAATTACTCGCTGACTCACCTGTTCAAGGATCAGCAGCGGGAAATCCTCAACTGGCTTCTCGAAGGCACTTGGAAGGAGATCGAGAGCTCGTTCCGCCACATCTATGAGCACAACTACGCCATCATGCAGATGATTCGCAACATGAACATGCCCCTGCCCAAGGCGCTCTCGGAGCCGGCGGAGTTCATTCTGAACGAAGACATCTGCTCGGCGATTCAGGAAGACGACATCGACCTGACCCGGCTGAAGGATCTGGCGGAAGAAGTCGAGCGGTTGTCGCTGAGCCTCGACAAGGAGCGACTGAGCTTCGAGGGCAGTCGCAAGATCAACAGCCTGGCGAGCGTGTGGGAAGATGCGCCGGAGGATTTCCACCTGCTGTGGTCCATCGAGAAAGGGGTGGAAATCCTGCGCATGCTGACGCCGGAGATGGATTTGCAGCACGCGCAGAATGTCTTCTTCACGATCTCCAAGCGGGAGTATCCCAAGCTGAAGCAGAAGGCGGTCGGCGGGGACGAACAGGCGGCCGAATGGGTGGAGCATTTCGGCCACCTGGCGCAGCGGCTGGGGTTGGCGATCCCATAGAGAGCTATGATTTACGATTCATGATTTTATAAATCCTAAATGTTGCGACGACGATCCAGCGGCATCCTGATGCACATCACGTCCTTGCCCTCCCGGCATGGCATCGGCGATTTTGGTCCCGAGGCGTACCGGTTCGTGGATTTCCTCAAGGCGGCGGGTCAGAACTATTGGCAGCTTCTGCCCCTGAATCACACGACCGCCCCGGAATACTCGCCCTACAAATGTCTGTCCGCCTTCGCGGGCTACCCGCTTCTGATCAGTCCCGACCTTCTGCATCAGGACGGCTGGTTGACCAAGCGGGACCTCTCGGACCCGCCGGCCTTCCCGGCCGGGAAGGTGAACTATGACAGGGTGTCGTCCTACAAGGAAGAGCTGCTCGATGCCGCCTTTGCGCGATTCACGAATGCTCCCAGACCGTCCGACTACTCCGGCTTTGTAGAAGAACACAGCGCCTGGCTTGAGCCCTATGCCAACTTCGTTGCTCTGCGACGGTATTTCAAAGGGCAACTGTGGTGCGACTGGCCGGCGAGCATGCGGGACAGCGGATCAGAATCATCGCCCAGCGCACGTCCGCAATCCGCCCTGTTGTCATCTCCGGCTGCGACCGGGGGCCGCGCTCCGCAATGGGTCGAGCGGGAGCGTTTCTGTCAATACGTGTTCTATAGGCAATATCTGCGCCTGAAAAAGTACTGCAACGAGAGCGGCGTTCAGGTAATCGGGGATGTGCCCATCTACGTGGCTTACGACAGTGCCGATGTCTGGTCTCATCCGGACCTGTTCAAGCTGACCCGATCCAGAAAGCCCCGCTTTGTCGCCGGCGTGCCGCCGGATTATTTCAGCGCGACCGGCCAACTCTGGGGCAATCCCGTCTATGACTGGCAGCGCCTGGAAGAAACGGGCTTCGAATGGTGGATGCGGCGGGTGAAGCACAATCTGCTCCTGTTCGACTTCGTCCGCATCGACCACTTCCGGGGCCTAGTAGCCTATTGGGAGGTGCCCGCCAGCCATCCCAACGCCATGCGCGGCAAGTGGGTCCCGGTGCCGCACGACGCGTTCTTCCGCGAGCTGTTCCGTCAGGTCCCGTTCGCCGCCATCTTCGTGGAGGACCTCGGGTACATCACGGCCGATGTCCGCGAGGTCGTGGCCCGGCACAACTTCCCCCGCATGAACGTGCTGCAATTTGCCTTCGGTGGCGATCCCGCCCTCAGCCCTCATGCACCGCACAATTACGCAGAGAATTCGATCGTCTACACCGGCACGCACGATAACAACACCACCCGCGGCTGGTTCGAGAAGGATCTGACGCCGGACGCGCGGAAGCGTTTGTTCGACTACCTGGGGTGCCGATGGGCGGCGGGGGACATCGCCTGGGAATTGATGCGTGCGGCCCTGCGCTCGGTGGCGAAGATCGCCATTATCCCGATGCAGGACGTGTTGAATCTGGGCTCGGAGGCGCGGATGAACCTGCCGGCCGGGAAGGACGGCAACTGGCAGTGGCGGATGCGTCCAAGCCGGATCGATGCGCGCCTGGCCCAGAGGCTCGGGAAGCTGACGCAGATCTACGGCCGCGCATGACGTCTTCGTAGGTCGTGCATCCTCGCACGACGATGTCCTTGCGAGCGAAGCGTGGCGATCTCAGGCGAGCGGGGACGCTCGCCCTACGAGGAGCGCCGCCGGGAACCGGGCAAGGGCTTCCGCGACCGGAATTTCACCTTGGGCCCGCAGGACCTCGCCGGTGATCGCGTTGTGCCACATGGCCGGCGCATCGCGCGGGAGTCTGATCCCCGTGTCCTCCCATACCCCCTCGCCGAGAGGAGCATCGCCGGGCCTGACCAGGGAAGTCAGGAATCGTGGCGCCACGACCAGCACGTACGGTGGGGCGACGGACGCTTCGCGCGGGACTCGTTGCGACCGGAAGAACGCCACGATGTGCGGCGCCCGGCTCCCGGTCACAACCGCAGGCAGGTAGTCGCCCGTGTCGAAGACGTCCCGGTTCTCCCGGCGGGCCCGCAAGCCGCGATGGATCAGGAAGAGTTTCACCCCGCCGCTCTCCAAGTGCCGCTTGCGGGCGGGGTCGCCTGTCCGAAAATCAAAATCCGCCATCCCCAATGGTTGCACTTCTTTCAAGAGCTGTCTCCGCTTGTCGAAGTCCACCGGTCGGCGGTTGTCGGGGTCCACGAGGTTGAGGTCCCACAACTCCGATCCCTGGTAGAAGTCGGGCAGGCCGGTACAGGCGATTTTCAGGATCGTCTGGGACAGAGAATTGTAGATGCCGTACTCACTGACTTCCCGTTGAAAGGGCAGGAAGTCGGCCCAGAAACGGTTCTCCGGCCCCCGCGCCAGGATTTTGTCGACGAATTGCCGGCACGCGTCTTCGTAGGGCTCATGGGGTTGTACCCAGTCGCTGTGGGTCTTGGCTTCTCGGACTGCCTTGACCATGTAGTCCTTGACACGCTGGGTAAAACTGTCGTATTCGCTCTCTTCGAAGGGCAGCGCACCGACGAGCGTCTGATACAACAGGTACTCATCGTTGCGGTCGGGGGCCAGCGCGTCGCCGCAGCGCTGCTTGTGCCGCTCGTTCATCCGGGCCCAGCGTGTGACCGCCGGCCGCCAGCGGTCCGGGATTTCCGAGAGGACGTTGAGCCGGGCGCGGACGTCCTCGCCGCGTTTGGAGTCGTGCGTGCTCGTGGCATTCATGGCGTGCGGCCAGTCGCGGGCGCGCAACTCGTGAAAGCGGTGGAACTCCTCCAGGGACAGGCCGAAGGTGTTGGGGGCGCCGCCGACCTCATTGAGCGACACGAAGCGGTTGTAGACGTAGAGCAGGGTGTCTTCGAAGCCCTTGGCCATCGCCGGACCGGTGAACTGCTGGAACCGCATCAGAAAATGGCGGCGGGCCTGCCGCGACGCCGGTTGCGATTCCTCGTCCAGGGCCGAAAGCAACAGCCTGATAACCTGGTCCACACCTGGCCTGCACTCGGGGCATTTGTCTCTCGCTTGCTCTACCGCGCGGCGGAGGATGGTCCGATCCTCCCGTGTGGAACGATGAGCGTCCACGTAGGTTCGGTAGACGGGAAACGCCGCCATTAAGGATAGGAGCGCCCTCCGAACAGATGCTGTTAGTTGCGGAGGGCGGAGGGTGGAGGGCGGAGGGTCCAGCGTGGCAACACCCCGTGCCGTTCGGTACGCGCTCCTTCCGGCGGGCAGGGGACTCTCGTCACGGCCTTGGACCTCGTCGGTCTCCAACTCGCGCGCTGCCTGCAGCGCCAAATGGGTCAGGTACGCCAGTTCGCCGCCCATATGCCATTCGAGGATCTTCCTCTTCTCGTCATAAAGCAGTTGCGCGTAGTCGGGTTCGGCGCCGAGGAATTCGTGGTAAAGCTCCGTGAAGGCCTTCTCATTCTCCCGTTGGCAGAAGATGCCATTCACGTAGTTGCAGAATTTGTAGCCGGAAGTGCCCTGGATCGGCCATTCCGTCCGCAGGAATTCGTAGAGTTCCAGAATCTTCTCGACCACCAGGTACGTCTCCGGCGCTTCCTGGTGCAGGCGCAGGAGATACTCCCTTGGGTTGTGCAGTCCGTCGATGTGGTCTACGCGCAGCCCGGTGAAAACCCCGGCCCGCGCCAATTCCAAAATCCTGCCGTGCACGCGCTGGAACACGCGCGGATCTTCCGTTCGCAGCGCGATGAACTCGCTGAGATAGAAGAAGCGGCGGTAGTTGATCGTCTCGTAGGCCACCTGCCAGAACACGGGTTTGAACATCTGCTGCTCCAGGAGCCGCCACAAAGGAGATTGCTCGATCGGCCCCTCGGCAGGGCGATGGTAGGACTCCAGAATGCCGTCCAGGTGGAGGTGGATCATCGGGTGGTCGCGGTAGAGTCGCAGGAGCGTCCGCTTGGCCTCGGCAAGCTGGTCACGCTTTCTCGAGGAATCGTCCATCCCGCTCCAGCAGGCGAAGGATTCGCGCAATTCCCGGAAGGCTTGCATCCCGGGATCGTCGCCGCCTTGCGAGCCGCTCCTGGCATCGCCGTGTCCCAGGACCTCGTCGTAAGAGGCCAGGCACAGGGGAAAACGCCAGGTGAAGTATTGCAGGCCCAGGCCCTGTGCGTCCAGAACGAGCTTCATTTGCCCTTGCTGGAGCACCTCCTCCAGCGAACCGCCCAGGACGGGGGCCAGCACCTTGGTCCGCAGCTCCGGATCGGGATGGTCCCGGAAGATGTCGAAGAACTCGTAGAAGCGGCTGCGCGGGCCGTTCTCGAAAACGTCCATCAGCCAAGGATTCATGCAGGAGTAGGCCATGTGATTGGGGACGATGTCCTGCAGCCATCCCATCTGGTGAGCCTGGACCTCGGCCACGAGCGCCTGGAAGTCTTCCTCGGTGCCCAGTTCCGGATTCAACTCATCCGGGTTGGTGACATCGTACCCGTGCGTGCTGCCGGGCGTGGCCTGGAGAATGGGCGAGGCGTAGAGGTCGCTGATGCCCAACTCGGACAAGTATGGGATGAGGGCCTGGGCATCCGGGAATCGCAGGGAGGGGCCGAACTGCAATCGGTAGGTTGCCAGCGGGATGTGCATGGTCTATTCCTCCACCGCGGCGATGGCCGCCTGGGCGGCCCTTTGTTCTCCGGCCACCACGGAGGACCCGGCCTGGAACACGGCGATACTCCTCGGCGGCATCCTGACACGCTGCCGCTTGGCCACCGTTTCGGTCCGCATGGCGCCGGGGCCTTCCCATTGAGGGTCCGCAGAGTCCAATATCTTCCCCCAGATCCACCCGGAGGCGGGCAAAGAGACCTCCTGGGGCTCAGCGTCGAAGTTCATCAGGCCGGCCACCTCGCCCCATTCATGCCGGCGGTGCCAGAGCAGCGCCTTTTGTCGGGGCAGAGTCCCCACGGTCAGATTCTTTTTGCTCACGACGTGGGGAATGCCGCGCCGCAGCTCCAGCAGGCGCTCGTAGAACGCCCGCAGGATGCGATGACGCGCGCGGGTGCGTTGGTCCCAGTGCAGCTTGGACTCTTGAAAAGTCTCGGGAGCTTGGGGATCAGGGCACGGTTGATCCCACTGGAAGGCTTCAAACTCCGCCTGGCGGCCCTCCCGCACGGCCGCGATCAACTCCTCATCCGTGTGGCTGACGAAATACAGGAACGGCGCCTCTTCGGCGTACTCCTCGCCCATGAACAGCAGGGGCAGATACGGTGACAACAGGAACGTCCCGGCGGCCAGCTTGAGCGACTCGAAATCCACGAGCGTGGAGAGCCGCTCGCCCAACATCCGATTGCCGGTCTGGTCGTGGTTCTGGGCAAAGACCACGAACTGCCGGGCGGGCCGCTGCCGCGAGCTGCTGCCATGGAACTTCCGGCGAAAGCGTGAGAATTGCCAGGAATAGACGAAACCCGCTTTGAAGGCCTTAGCCATCTGGGCGAGGCGCCCGAAATCCTCGTAGTAGCCCGTGCTCTCGCCGGTGAGCAGAGTGTGCAGACAGTGATGAAAGTCGTCGCACCATTGGGCGTCGAGGCCATAGCCGCCGTCGCTCGGAGGTTTGAGGAAGCGCACGTCATCCAAATCGCTTTCGCCGATCAGATAGTACCGGCGGGCGGACTGGTGCGAGAGATGTCCGACGCGTTCGGTCAGCTCCTGAATGAAATGTCTGGCGCTTCGGTCGTAGACGTGATGCAGGGCGTCCAGCCGCAAGGCGTCGAAGTGGTAGTCGCGCAGCCAGAAAAGGGCATTCTCGATGAAAAAGTCGCGGACGCCGGGGCTGTAGGCCTCGTCGTAGTTGAGCGCGTCGCCCCAGGGGGGCCGATACCTGCCGGTGAAGTACGGGCCGAAATCCCGAAAATAGTTGCCCTCCGGCCCCAGGTGGTTGTAGACCACGTCGAGAATCGCGGACATGTTCTGGCGATGAATGGCATTGACCAGCGTCTTGAGGCCGGCCGGGCCGCCATAGGAGTTTTGGGGTGCGTAAGGATACACGCCATCGTAGCCCCAGTTGCGCTCTCCCGGAAACTGTGCCACCGGCATCAGCTCAATGGCTGTGATTCCCAGGGCACTCAGCTCGGGCAGCCTGGGAATGATCGCCTCGCATGTGCCTTCCGGCGTGAAGGTCCCGACGTGAAGCTCGTAGATGACCATGTCTTCCAGCGGAACCCCCTCCCAGCCGGCATCGGCCCAGGTAAAGGCGGTGTGGTCGATCACTTCGCAGGGGCCATGGACGCCCTCCGGTTGAAACTGGGAGGCCGGGTCCGGCCGTCTGGTGCGGCCTTCCAGCATATACCAGTACCGGCTTCCCGGCGGCACGTTGTCCACGGTGGCCTGCCAATAGCCGGTCTCGTCGTTCTCCAGGGACAGATCGCGCTCGCTCGGGCCGGCGATGTGCAAGGCGATCTGGCGCCGGAGAGGCGCCCACACGCGGAACTCGCACCGATCGTTGCCCTGGTATAATGCACCCACTCTGGTCAACACTCTGCTCCCCAGAAAAGGACGGGGACTTTCACGGATGTTCACGGACCATCCCATCCGTGTCTATCCCTGCTCCGGCATTGCCCTTCACTTCCTCGATCGGGTTAGCACGACGATGGAACGTCCTTCCGCTTTGACTTTGAGATCCTCCGATGGTTGCTCACCCTCTTTGCCATTCTCGATCCGGGTCGAGGTGTTTAGGACGATCTGCCAGGGCCTTTCTGGTTCGGAGAAGGCCAGTTGAAAGAACATGTCCTCCTGGGCGGCATTGACCAGGACGAGGAAATCGTCGTCGCGCACCGGCTCTCCGCGTTTGTCCACGTACCCCAGCTCGCCGTTGAGAAAGATCTGCAGCGACTTGATGAAGCCCTGTTTCCAGTCGTCCGCCGGCATGCCCGATCCATCGAGTCGGAACCAGCCGATGTCATCGAGTGCCGGCGAGCCGCGGATAGAGCGGCCCTGGTACCAACCCCGGCGATGGAACACCGGATGGTCGCGTCGCAGGTGGATCAATCCGGTGGTGAAGGCCTTGAGATTCTCATCGATGTGTTCCCAGTCGAACCAGGTCAGCTCGTTATCCTGGCAGTAGGCATTGTTGTTGCCTCTCTGGGTGCGTCCGATCTCATCTCCGCCGAGAATCATGGGGACGCCCTGGGACAACAGCAGCGTGGTCAGGAAGTTGCGCACCTGGCGGGCGCGCACGTCATTGGTTTCCGGATTGTCCGTTTCGCCCTCGACGCCGTAATTGCAGGACCGATTGTCGTCGGTGCCGTCCTTGTTGTCCTCCCGGTTGGCCTCGTTGTGCTTCTGCTCGTAGGTCACCAGGTCGTGGAGAGTGAATCCATCATGGGCCGTGATGAAATTGACGCTGGCCCGCGGCTTGCGGCCGGTGCCTTCGTACAAGTCCGAGCTGCCCGTAAACCTGCCCGCGAACGCCCCCAGTGTGCTGTCCTGCCCGCGCCAGAAGTCGCGCATGGTATCGCGATAGATCCCGTTCCATTCCGACCACAGGACGGGGAACCGGCCCACCTGGTAGCCGCCTTCGCCGACATCCCACGGCTCGGCGATCAGTTTCACCTGGCTAATGACGGGATCCTGGTGGATGATGTCGAAGAACGCGGACAACTGGTCCACGTCCTTCAGCTCCCGCGCCAAAGTCGCGGCCAGATCGAAGCGGAAACCATCCACGTGCATTTCGATGACCCAATAGCGGAGAGAATCCATGATGAGTTGGAGCACCACGGGATGGCGCATGTTTAGGCTGTTGCCGGTGCCGGTGTAGTCCATGTAGTACTGCGGATCGTCCTCGACCAGCCGGTAATAGGCGGAATTGTCGATGCCCTTGAAGCTGAGCACGGGGCCGAGGTGGTTACCTTCGGCCGTGTGATTGTAGACGACGTCCAGAATGACCTCGATCCCTGCCTCGTGGAGGTCGTAAACCATCTGCTTGAACTCCTGGACCTGCTGGCCCCGGTCGCCGGAGGCCGAGTACTCGTTGTGGGGGGCGAAATAGCAGATGGAGTTGTAGCCCCAGTAGTTTCTTAGTCCTTTGTCGATCAACTGCCGGTCGTGCACGAACTGGTGGACGGGCATCAGCTCGACCGCCGTGATGCCCAGAGACTTCAGGTAATCGATGGCGGCCGGGTGAGCGACGCCGGCATAGGTGCCCCGCAGCTCAGGCGGAATCGCCGGATGACGCTTGGTGAATCCTTTGACATGCAGTTCGTAGATGATCGTGTCTTCCAGAGGAATGTGAAAACGATGCTCGTTGCTCCAGTTGAAATAGGGATTCGCCACCACGGCTTTCATGGTGAGATGCGCATTGTCGGAGCTGCTGCACGGGCCATCGGGTTTGTCCATGCGGTAGGGGAACATGGCATCGCTCCACTGGATCGTGCCGGTGACCGCTTTGCAGTTCGGATCGAGCAGCAGTTTGTTCGGGCAGCAGCGAATTCCCCGTTGGGGGTCCCAGGGGCCATGAACTCGATAGCCGTACGTTTGCCCAGGGCCGATGCCGGTTAGGAGCGTGTGCCAGTTATACCCGTCGCGCTCCGTCATGTTGATGCGCGTTTCTCTCCCTTCCTCGTCGAACAGACACAGCTCGACGCGCTCCGCCACTTCCGAGAAGATGGAGAAGTTCGTGGCATTGCCGTCGAAGTTGGCGTCCAGAGGATAGGGGGTGCCCGGTAACGTCTTCAGGGTGTTCCGTTGCATCGTCGCCTGCATCGTCGCCGTCTCCAATCTGCTCGCCATCCGGTTGACGTTGTGGTTGGATCGATCTACGCCTTGCCCGGCGCGAAAACAAGACCGTCATCCGCCGGTTGGCTTCTATTTTACTGGCGTGGCGGGGGTAGATTTTGTAGGAGTTCTCCGAATATGCCGGTCAGAAAAAGCCGCTCGGAGAATGGCAGGGTCCCCCTGGGTTATGCCTGCCATGTCAGTCGCCATAAAGGTGCATCGGTGAGTATGGCCCACCATGCCACTACCGTCTACTTGATCTGCGGGACGGGTGGAGGTGGCTCGGGCGTTGGCTGTTGCTTGAAGACCACGACTCCCAAGGGGGGCAGGGTAACGGAGAGCGTATAGTCGAACTTGCCATAAAACGAGGCGGGCGAGGCTTCGACGCCGCCCATGTTGCCTTGGCCGCTGCCGCCGTAGTCCTTGGCGTCGCTGTTGAGGATCTCCTTCCAGGAACCGCCCTTGGGCACGCCCACGCGATAGTTGTGCCGGGGTACCGGTGTGAAATTGCACGCGACGGCCAGGATGGCGTTGCCGGACTTGTTGCGGCGCAGGTAGCTCAGGACACTGTTATCCGCATCATGAAAATCGATCCATTCGAAGCCCTTGGGATCGAAATCCAGCTCGAACAGGGCAGGCTCGGCCCGATACAGGTGATTGAGGTCCCGGACCCATTTCTGCAAACTGGCGTGGTCGGGGTGCTCCAAGACGTGCCATTCCAGGCTGTGATCGTGCGCCCATTCAGGCCACTGGCCGAATTCGCCGCCCATGAATAGCAGCTTCTTGCCCGGGTGCGTATACATGTAGCCGAACAGCAGCCGCAGGTTGGCGAATTTCTGCCACGCGTCGCCCGGCATCCGGCCGTAGAGGGAGCCTTTACCATGGACCACCTCGTCATGCGACAGGGGAAGAATGAAGTTCTCGGAGAAGGCGTAGAGGATGGAGAAGGTCAGCTTGCCCTGGTGATATTTGCGGTAAATGGGGTCCTGGTTGAAGTACTCGAGCGTGTCGTGCATCCAGCCCATGTTCCACTTCATGCCGAAGCCCAGGCCGCCGACATCGGCAGGTTTGGTGACCATCGGCCAGGCCGTCGATTCCTCCGCGATCATCTGGACGTACGGAAAGTCCCGGTAGACCATCTCGTTGAGACGGCGGAGGAACGCGAGGGCTGGGAGGTTCTCGCGCCCACCATGCTCGTTCGGAATCCATTCGCCCTCCTTGCGCGAGTAGTCGAGATAAAGCATGGAGGCGACGCCGTCGACGCGCAGGGCGTCCGCGTGGTACTTGTCCAGCCAGAACATGGCGGAGCTGATCAGGTACTCCCGGACCTCGTGCCGGCCATAGTTGAAGACGGCGCTGCGCCAATCCGGGTGAAATCCCAGGCGCGGATCGGCGTGCTCGTAGAGATGTGTGCCGTCGAAATAGCCCAGGCCGTATTCATCCGTGGGAAAGTGCGAAGGCACCCAGTCGAGGATCACGCCGATATCATTCTGGTGCAGGTGATCGATCAGGTACATCAGATCCTGCGGCGAGCCGTAGCGGCGGCTAGGGGCGAAGTAGCCCAGTGTCTGATAACCCCAGGAGGCGTAGAACGGGTGCTCCATGACCGGCAGGAACTCCACATGCGTGAAGCCCATTTCTTTGACGTACTGGGCCAGCATGGGCGCGATCTCGTTGTAGCTCAGCAGGCGGTCGGGATTGGTCGGGTCTCGCCGCCAGGAGCCCAAGTGAACTTCGTAGATGCTCAACGGCGCGTGGAACGAGTTGTGCTCGCCCTGTTTCTGCCGCCAGGCCTCATCGCCCCAGGTATAGTCGATGTCCCAGACGACCGAGGCGGTGCTCGGCGGCATCTCCCAGAAAAACGCGAACGGATCGCCCTTGTTGACGGAATAGCCGTTGTGATTCGAGACGATGTGATACTTATACAGAGCCCCTTTGCCCAGCTTCGGGATAAAGCCTTCCCAGATGCCGGAGCCATCCCATCGGGGGGCCAGCGGGTGCGTTTCGGGACTCCACGCGTTGAAATCCCCGACGAGGGAGACCCGGGCGGCGTTGGGGGCCCAGACGGCGAAGTATGTCCCTTGGACGCTGCCATTCTTGACCACGTGGGCGCCCAGCTTGTCATAGAGTCGAAAGTGGTTGCCCTCCTTGAACAGATAGATGTCGTGATCTGTCAGCAGGCTGAAATTCATCTGCACCTGGGCTTGTTCCGTCATGAAACCCTCAGAAGTATGATTTTTTGATGGTTGATTTTTGATTTGAAGAGTCGCGCGGCACGAACCGCCAGATCAAAAATCAACCATCACACTTCAAACTTTTAGAATCTGTTCGATGCCGCGCACCGGAATCATCAGCCAGTCCGGGCGGTGGTGCAACTCATATCCCAGTTCATAGACGGCCTTTTCGAGGATAAACGTCTCCAGTAACACGGCAAAATCTGTCGGGTCCGTGGGGACGACCTGACTGTCCGCCACGGCCCGGCGATACGCCTGCAAGAAGACGCCGCTCACATAGAAGTACCACAGGTCCGCCCAATGCTTCAAATAGTCGAGGTCCATGCCTTGTTTGTCGGCCCGGAGAATCAGATTCCCCTGGGCGGCGTAGTGGAACGATCGGACCATGGCCGCAACATCCCGCAGGGCCGACTGTTTGAGCCGCCGCTCCGTAAGAGAGCGGGCCGACTCCCCTTCGAAGTCGATAATAACGAAATCCTTGCCCGTGTAAAGCACCTGTCCCAAATGATAGTCGCCGTGTGTGCGAATTTTCAGCGCTTCGATCTTCTTGTCGATGATCCGCCGGACCCGCAGCAGGATATTCTTGCGGTTGGCGAGCACCCCCTTGACGGCCTCCGCTGTCGGAGCATCGAGAGAAGGAAGGCTGTTTTCGATGTCATTGAGAACCTTAAGAGTCAGTCCCCGAATCGATTGATAGAGGGACTTCTGGTAAAGCAGGGAGAAAGGCTCGGGGGTGACGTCGGGATTCTGGGAAAGGGACATCAGGGCCAGATGAAGTTCCCCGGTCCGTCGGCCCAGCAGGCTCATCATCTCGAGGTACACGGGTCCAATAAAATCCCGCACCTCCGCCGGAATGGACTCCGGGTCCGTCGCGCACACGGAAGCAGGCAGTTCCGGCAGCGCCTGGAGCTTGCCCTTGAGCGTCAGTGCGTGACTGAGAGAGTTGCCGAGGTTGTCCAACGCGAACGACCAGGCGTCACGCTGGTTGGGAACGAACTGGAGCAGCAGGGCGATGGTGACGGGCGAGGACCGCTCCCGCTGCCAGCCGATGGCCCCGGCGTAGGCGGGCAGATTGGCGAAGCTCGTTTCCTCGGTGAGGTAGCGCGACAACTCCAGGTCGGGGTTGATGCCTTCCTCGATGCGACGATAAAACTTCAGAAAGAATGTGTCCTGGTAGACGATCGACGTATTCGACTGCTCGGCCTTGAGGACATGGGAAGGCAGGGGCAGCGCCTTGCCGGCGAGAATTGTCCCGAAGCGGCGGCCGCGCCAGGCAAGAATGCGGCCCCCGTCCACCTTTCGGCTTCGTCCCCGCGCGATCATATCCAGCAGAACGCGTTGCAGTTCCTCATCGACGGCGGCATCATACAGGATTCCCGCGTGCTCCCCCAACCGTACCTGCGCGATGATGCTCTCGGCCGACTCCGCCGTGATCTTCGCTTGCAGCGCCCCGTCGGCGAAACCAAGGGGCACGATGTAACTCTCCCGGGACGCATCCGCATAGGTGACCTCCAGCAGCAGGACGAAGAAGGGGCGTGCCGAGGTTGGCACCACCAGACGATCCGCGATCCGCAGTTCGCGAATGGTCCGGTGCTTACCGCCGAACCACCGGGCCCGCGGCACGAAGTGCGCCAGAGCCGGGAGAAGCTGGAACTCGGCGCTGCTGCCCGGCAGTTCCTCCCACGGTGTATCGAACTGCACCTCCGGCGGGTGCTCCAACTCCGGATGGGCGGGTTCCACGGGCCGTTCCAGCGTGAACCAATAGAACCCATACGGAGTCAAGGTCACGATGTAGGGCGCTTCGGTGATCCTCGGAAACTCATTGCCGCTGAACATGTCCCGCACACGGAATCCTGCCTGGTCGGGCATCTGAATATGGACCGCCTGCGACTGGCGGGACAGGTTGGCAACGACCAGAATGTCCTGGGCCTCATACGTGCGCAGGAACGTGAGGACCTTGCTGTTGTCGGACGGGAGAAACTGCAGACTGCCCCGGCCCAGAGCCCGAGTGCTTTTGCGCTGGGCCGCAAGTTGTCGCATGAACCACAGGAACGAGGAGAGGTTCCGGGCTTGGTTCTCCACGTTGACGGTCGTAAAATGATATTCGGGGTCTATGACCACCGGCAAGAAGAGTTGCTGGGGGTTGGCGGTGGAGAAGCCGGCGTTCATGTCCGCCGACCATTGCATGGGGGTGCGGACGCCGTCGCGGTCGCCCAAGTGGTAGTTGTCGCCCATGCCGATCTCGTCGCCGTAGTAGAGGAGGGGTGTGCCCGGCAGAGAGAACAACAGACCCTTCATCAGCTCGATCAACCGGCGGTCGTTGCCGAGCAAAGGGGCCAGCCGCCGGCGAATCCCCACGTTGATGCGGGCCCGCGGGTCCTGCGCGTAGGCTTGATACATGTAGTCCCGCTCCTGGTCCGTGACCATCTCGAGCGTCAGCTCATCGTGGTTGCGCAGGAACATGGCCCATTGGCAGGTGGGCGGGATGTTGAGGCTTTGCTCCAGGATGTCGATGATGGGGAAGCGGTCCTCCATGCGCACGGCCATGAAGAGGCGCGGCATGATGGGAAAGTGAAACGCCATGTGGCATTCGTCGCCGTCGCCGAAGTAGGCCGCCGCATCTTCCGGCCACTGGTTGGCCTCCGCCAGGAGCATCCGGTCCTTGAATTTCTTGTCCACGTGGGCGCGCAGCTCCTTGAGGAACGCGTGCGTCTCGGGCAGATTTTCGCAATTGGTGCCTTCCCGCTCGTAGAGATAAGGTACGGCATCGAGTCGCATGCCGTCCACGCCCATGTTGAACCAGTAGTCCAGAACCCGCAGCATCATGCGGCGGACCCGGGGGTTGTCGTAGTTCAGATCGGGCTGGTGGCTGTAGAAGCGATGCCAGTAGTAGGCGTGCGCGACCGGGTCCCACGCCCAGTTGGAGGTCTCGAAATCGGTGAAGATGATCCGGGCGTCTTTGTACTTCTCCGTCGTGTCGCTCCAGACGTAGAAGTCCCGCCACAGCGAGCCTGGGGCGGCGTGCCGCGATCGTTGGAACCACTTGTGCTGGCTCGAACTGTGGTTGATCACGAGCTCCGTGATCACCCGGATGCCGCGCTTGTGGGCCTCGCGGAGAAACCGCCGGAAGTCCGCCATCGTGCCGTAGTCGGGATTGATGTGAAAATAGTCGGAGATGTCGTAGCCGTCGTCCAGCAAGGGCGAGGGATAGAAGGGCAGCAGCCACACCGCCGTCACGCCCAGCTCCTGGAGATAGCCGAGCTTGCGGATCAGGCCCTCGAAGTCGCCGATCCCATCGCCGTTGCTGTCATAGAACGACTTGACGTGCAACTCGTAAATGATCGCGTCTTTGTACCAGAGTGATTCATTGGCTGGTGTCGGCTGATCCGGCAAGGGGCGCCCTCCTCTACATGAAATAATCGAAATCCGTTTCGCGCCGGAGCCTCTTCTGCACGTGGAGGATGTGAGCGGGCATCACGCGCGGATCCAGTTCGACATAGTTCACCTCGCCTTGCCAGATGTACCGATCGTCCGTCAGCAAATCGTGCGCCAGAAAGGGCGTGCGTGGGTCAATCTCCAGACGGTCCAGCGGGAGCCGGAGCCAGCCGGACTGGCGATGGTGCGGATCGATGTTGACCACCGTAATGATGATATTCGATTTGTCCGGCGTGGTCTTGCCGTAACAGAGCATCGCCTCGTTGTCGATCGGATACAACTCGATGTTGCGGGTACTTTGCAGGGCCGGGTTCTGGCGGCGGATGCGGTTGACCCTGGCGATGATCGGCCGGAGATTGCCCGGGGCATTCCAATCCCACGGCTTGATTTCGTGTTTCTCCGAGTTGAGGTACTCTTCCCTGCCTTCGAGGGCCTCCGTGACACCCAATTCATAGGCAGGACCATAGATGCCGTAGCTGGCGGAGAGAGTGGCGGCCAGGATGAGGCGAATGATGAACGCGGGTCGGCCGCCAAACTGGAGATACTGAGGGAGGATATCGGGTGTGTTCGGCCAGAAGTTTGGCCGCATGTACTCACCTATTTCCGTCTGCGTCAGCTCCCGGATGTACGGCTCCAGTTCCCATTTCGTGTTGCGCCAGGTGAAGTACGTGTAGGATTGGTTGAAACCGATCTTCGCAAGATACAACATGACCTTGGGCCGTGTGAAGGCTTCCGAGAGGAAGATCACCTCGGGGTGCTTCTGCCGGACCTCGCCGATCAGCCATTGCCAGAAGCGAAAAGGCTTCGTATGCGGATTGTCCACGCGAAAGAGGCGAATGCCCTGGTCCATCCAGAACAGAACGATGCTCTTGAGTTCCTCCCCTAGCTCGCGCCAGTGCTCCGTCTCGAAGTTCAGCGGCAGGATATCCTCGTATTTCTTGGGCGGATTCTCAGCGAACTGCACGGTTCCATCCGGTCGCCAGCGGAACCATTCCGGATGCTCCTTGACGTAAGGGTGGTCGGGCGAGGCCTGAAAGGCGAGGTCTAAGGCTGTCTCCAGCCCGCATTCGGCGGCCGTCTTGACCAAATGCTGAAAATCCTCGAACGAGCCCAGTTGAGGATGGATGGCTTTGTGCCCGCCGAGAGCCGAGCCGATGGCCCAGGGGCTGCCCGGGTCTGCAGGAGTAACGCTCGTGGAGTTGTTTCTTCCTTTGCGGTGGGTCTGGCCGATGGGGTGAACAGGGGGCAGGTACAGGACATCGAAGCCCATGGCGGCGATATCCGGCAGCAAACGCTCGCAATCGCGAAACGTGCCATACTCGCCGGGCCGGCCAAACGAGCGGGGGAACAACTCGTACCAGGTGCTGAAGACCGCTTTGGGCCGGTCCACCGTGACCGCCAGCTCGGTGTGGTAGGTTGTGGCGAACGCTCGGTCCGGGTACTTCTGCATGATCTCGGTTAACTCCGGACCCGAGGCGAGCGCTGCCGCGTGCTCCACCTTCGCCGGCGCTTCGAGCAGAAGCGCCCAGTCGTTGAGTTTCCGGGCGTCGGCAGGCGCTGCCGTCGCGGCTGTTTGACGCAGCAGGGTTCCACCGCTCTTTAGTTCGACGGCCACGTCCTGCTCTGCTTCACGCTTCTTGCGCAGATCGCTCTGCCAAGTGCCGAAGGCATCCACCCAGGCCCGCACGGTATAGGAGTAACGGCCAAGTTCCGCGACCGCGAACGAGCCGGACCATTCATCGTTGACCTGGTAGGCCATCGCGCCGATGGTCCACTCTTGGTGCTCGCTCTTTCTGTAGAGCAACTCGACCTGAATCTGGTCGTGCCCATCCACGAACGCATGAGCAATCACGGTGATTGTCTCGCCCACCGCCCGTTTGATGGGGAAGCGGCCGCAATCGACCTGCGGCCCCACATAGTCGATCACAACGCGTTTTCGCTCGTTATTCTCCATAACTGGCAACCACTACCGATACGGAAGGAGGTACCAAAGGTTTTGCGGAGCGCTGCCTAGGCGATTTCCTTCCTGCGTGGGACCAGCGCCGGTCCGATAACTGTCGGCAGAGCTGAAGCTCGCCAGGTGGAGTCGCTCTGAAGGCAAAAGCCAGAGTGAGGAAAGTCCTCAAGCTACGTGCCCGCACCACTTTTACATTTGACGCTCCACCCGCTTGCCCGAATTCCGAGTCTTCGCTATACTTCTGCTTTTGCCTTGATTGTTCGGAACATGGAACATGAGTAAAGCTACGGCATGGCAGGCTCGGACGCCCCAGGGTGATGCATCGCCTTGGGGAAGAGCGCCCACGGGCGAAAGACGGCTGGTGGGGACCCGATCCTTCTGGCGGATGATCATACCGGGGGCGACGGCCTTCTTCACCGGCGGCTGCCTCATGATCCTGGTGCTGGCGGCGTCCCGGTTGATGGCCCGTAGCGTGGGATCGTCGCTGTACACGTGGACGTCGGTGGTCGGTGTGGTGCTGACCGGCCTCTCGATCGGCAACTACCTCGGCGGGCGCAGCGCGGATCGCTATCATACCCGGCGTGCGTTGGCCGTTCTGTTCGGGCTGTCCTCCGCCGCTTGCGTCGGGATGGTCGTGGCAAACAACTTGGCGGGTGAGTGGCTCGGGTTGTGGCGGCTGAACTGGCCCAGTCATGTCCTCCTGCACGTTCTGCTGGTCCTGCTTGTGCCTTCCACTCTGCTGGGCGCCATCAGCCCTATCGTCGCCACGATGGCTCTCGATCAGGGATTGGCGTCCGGCCGGACGATCGGCAGCGTCTATGCCTGGAGCGCGGTCGGCGGTATCTTCGGGACCTTCCTGGCAGGGTTCTTCCTGATCGCAGCCTTCGGCTGCGCGACTATCCTTTGGTTCCTCGGCGCCGCCATGCTGCTGGTGGCAGTCCTGTATTGGATAAGCTGCTGGGCGATATACCTGTGGGCGATGGTATTCATGGCCCTGGCGGCGATGGGCATGGCCCGCTACCCGTGGGCGCAGGAGGCCGGCACGGCGGCTCTCCTGCGGGGAAGACCAGAGCCCGGTATCGTCTATGAAGCCGAGACACCGTACTGCCATGTGTCGGTCCAGCGCGTCGCGACGCGGCCGGAGAAACGCACCTTCATGCGGGACAGGTTCCCGCGCGGCGAGATGGTCGTCGACGATGTAACGCATTTGCAGGATTTTCATTCCCGCGTGTTTGCCGCGTTGACGCGCAGTTCGGGCGGGGAGAACAAGAGGCTCTCCCTGCTGGTCCTGGGGGCAGGGGGGTACATCTTCCCGCGTTACCTCAAGGCCACTTGGCCGAATACCGATGTGGAAGTCGTGGAGAACGATCCGGGCGTCACCACCGCGGCGCGGGAGGCGTTCGGGCTCGACCGCTACACAGCCATCGAGACCATCCGCATGGACCCGCGGAGCTACGTGGACCGGCTCCACAAGCGCGGGCGCAGGGGCCGGGACGCCGGACGATATGACTTCGTGTACGAGGACGCTCTCTGGGATTCCGCCCTGCCGTTTCCCTTGACGACGAGAGAATTCCACGACCAGATCGCTGGTCTGCTGGCCGATGACGGCATGTATATGATCCATCTGATTGACGCGCGCTCCAGCGGCCAGTTGCTTGGGGCTGTGGTAAACACAGTCCGGGAGGTCTTTCCCCACGTGTATGTGATCGCGGAGCAGGCCGGTCGGCAGTCTCTGTCCGACACGTTCGTTGTCGTAGCCGCCAAACGCCGGCTTGATCCCCAGGCGATCCTGCGGGAGCAGGACCAGCATCTGAGGTGCTCGGTTCTGTCGGACGCGGACCTTGACGATCTGAAAGAGCGGTGCGGCGGCGTCATTCTGACGGACGATTACGCGCCGGTCGATACGCTGCTCGCGCCGGCTGTCACGCAGGGCGCGCCGGAAAACCTCGCACGCCAATGCCTCGGCAAAGCCAGAGAGATGCAGGACATCGGTCGATACGAGCAGAGCATCTCGTGGTACCGTCAGGCGGCCCAGACTGATCCGGCGGTGGCCGTGGAGGCTTACGGGCAGGTCGGCCTCATGTACGTGGCGCAGAACAAGCCCCAAGACGCGGTGACGGCTTTTTGCCGGGCTCTCCAGGTTCATGGCGAGACTGGCAGCGGGCAGGCCGCCGTGGGGTCGGTCCACATGAACCTTGGGAAACTGCTCGGACGCCTCGACAAGCCCAAGGAGGCGAAAGAGCAATTGACTCAGGCCGTCGAATGGTTTCGGATCGAGCTGGGGGAGAATCCCTGCTCGGCGGCCTTGTGGGAGTCGCTGGGCGACACGTCGGCCACCTTGGGGGATTTCAAGGGGGCGTCGGATGCTTTCGATCAAGCGATGGCCCTGGAACCGCGCAACCCCTCCCATTATGAGAAGCTGGCCCGGGCGCTGGAGTTCCAGCACCGCTACGAGGCGGCGGCGGCGGTTGTGCACAAACATATCGATCTCATGCAGGAACAGGGTCGACGGGACTTGGCCGGCCAGCTCCGCGATTACGAAGACATGCTTCGGTACAAGAAGGTCAAGCAGGCCAAGCAAGCCAAGTAAGAGGAACTCGCGAGCCAGGGTTGTGGCAAGCCCGCGTAAGGCGCGCCCGTGAATCAAGAACCCACGCGGTCATCTGTCTTCTCAAAGGTCAGTGACTTAGTCTCTCCATACGTCGGGTCGGTGGACAGATTGACAACGGCCCCATCGGGGGTATGCGCGAGATACCGTGTGAACGTCGTCCACTGCACCTGCCACGCGCGCTTCGAGGCGGCGACAGGGCCGACAAAGGTGTCCGTGCAGGAGCCCTCGAGGGTGGTGCCGCCCATCTCCATGCGGACATGGTTCATGATGATCTCCACGGTGAGTTCCCTGGTGCCGGGAAGGTAGTGGACCGTCCACGGGCCGGGCGTAAAGACAGCCTGGTGGCCGCCGCGGGTGGGCATCGTGGTTGTTTTACCCGGGACTATGCGGACGCGCCCGAGACTGAGAATCGCCGAGGCTATGCGGCCGTCCGGCGTGAGCTCGAATTCCCAACCATGCTGGCTCGCTTGCCATCGACCGGCCAGGGAACGGGGGAATGGGCCGCCGCCTTCGACGATCACCGTCGTGTCGTCCGCCGGTTCTTGCAGTGGGCGGCTGCACCCACCGGTTAGAAACGCCCCTAATAAGCCAAGGACCAACGCCCATTTCCATTGCATAGTGCGCCCTGTGGTTACAGCTTGGCGCCGCAATCGGCCGGCACGTTGGTGTCCGGCTCCAACCAGTACTTGACCAGGATATTGAGGTCCGTGGGGCCGACACGATACGCGCCGGTCGTGGCACTGACGCCTTCATCATGCGCGAAGTCAGCGCAAATCAGGGATGTCCCAACGACCTGATTGGACGGTTTCATCCATGCTTCCATGAGGATCGCCAGGTCGCCATAGGCGACGTGAGTGTAGCCGCCTTTCTTATCGCTTTCCTGGAGGCCATCGGCGTCGCCGTGGCATTGCCGCGGGAAAGTCCAGCACGAAGGTTTCCCGACAGCGGCCCACTCGGCGTAGTCCGACCGGCTCGCGGCCGCCGGCTCCGCGACGCTGGCGATCGCGATGCTCGTGGCGCCGGACAAGTCGACCACGGCGGGGACATCCGGGTTCGTCAGTACGATGCCGCCCCGCGCCTCATTCAGTTTGATCGTCAGGTTGGCTTGCTCGCTGAGGGTCAGCTTGAACAGCGTGCCCTGATTGAGCGGCGCGTTGGGCGAGCTGTCGTCCGTGGGATAGTACAGGGCACCCATCTCGATCGTGATGCCGGGGGTGCCCAGACCGCCGAGAGCGCCCGGGTCGCAGGGATCGGCCACCGGCGTATAGTCGTTGACATCCCACTTGGCCACGTTCCCGCTGTTCGGATCGACGGTGATGTGGCGGGCGAAATTCGCCGGGAAGATCCCGTAGCCGGGTCTTTCCTTCGTGCTCTCCCCGCGGATGAAGCCGGAGATGCCCTCAATCACACCTTTATCGGCGGTGATATCCAGGGCGAAAGCCCGGACCTTCTCCCCGTCCGTCGCATACTTGATCGTCGCCGTCTTGCCGTCCGGCACAACCGTGATTCGTACCTTGCCCCAAGCCGGGGCGGTGCATAGAAGCGCTGCCAGTACCAAGCTGAGCTTCTTCATAACACTGCCATCCTTCCTTTTTCTTCTCTTCTTGTCGACGCGGAGCCGGGTGCTCCGCCGGATCTTGGTTCTTGCTTTTCTGCGCCTGCCCGGATACCCGCCCTCTGCTCACGAGCCATACTTGGCCGCGTGATCATGAACAGGGCAGTCCGGCTTGCAGGATGAGTCGGTCAGAAGGGCCTTCTGCTTCTCCTCCTTTCCCGCCACAAGGCGGTTATGGGTGCCCGTGGGCTGCACGGCACCGGTCCACAGGTCATGAACATCCACTGTTACGGTACCAGAAAGTCGCAGGAAAATCAAGTCAAATGCCGATCCAAGAATCCTCCGGGGGCGCTCCGGTTCGTAGCGTGCTTGCGCGAGCATCAAGGAACTCCGGGCCGACGCTCGCCAGGTGGCGGTAAGCAGACGCCAGCCATTGCTCGAGCAGGCGTACGGGCCTCCCAGGTTCCGGGACGATCCGCTGGGTGGCCCGCCCCGGCTGGGAAAATTGGGTTTGTTTTTTTTCGGGGCGGTCCGGAGACGAATCGTCCGTAACCCCTGCCTCAGGAAGAACTTGTCCCGCATCGGCAGCGTCCGAAATTTGGTTTGTTTGGCGCGAAAGCTCGTGGGCGGCAGGGTGAAGTTGGCCGAGTGAAGTTGGATGTCCCGGAACTTACGCAAGCGCAGGCATGGCACCCGGCTTCGCCTTCCGGATTCCGGCCCCATCCGCTTGTGCCCGGTCTCTTCTGGTTCCGGGCACGTGTGATCTTACGGACGGACGATCCGACGCGGCGAAGGGAAGTGCCATGCCCGCCGCGAGCGAGACTTCCGACCGAGACCTCACTTGCGCTGCCTCCGACGCGCCCGTAGCAGCGGCCCCCAGTGCCGGAACAGGCGCTGCCGTTCCCCCCTGAACCGCCTCTTGTGTTTTCCTCGAAGCTGTCGGGGCCGGCCCGTAGTCTAACCTTCGACCGATCTGCTACTTCTATCAGCACCAGCCAGGAATCCCGCTGATACCCTGAAAGGGCCGCCCAAAACCGGCTGTCCACACCGATTTCCCGGGTCTTGCGTGTACGGAAGGTGCCCATTGTGGTATGCTGTCGCCATGCGCAATTTCCTTGTGGGGCGCCTTCTGTTCGTACGAATCTGCCTGTTGATCACCGCTGTCCTGTTGGTGCTCACGGGCATTGTGATGATCTACATGATCGGAAACCCGGTCGATCCGAGCCCCACGAGCGATATGACCCGGCTGGCCGGCCTCTGGAAGAAGCAGCTCTTCTTCGCGCTGGTGGGCGTCGTCGGGTTTGTCGGAGCCAACCTGGTGAATTACCGCCGGCTGGGGGAGGTCAGCCACTGGCTCTACGGGGCCGTTCTCGTCCTGCTGGCGTATCTCGCCCTCAGCTCGGTCGTGCCTCTGCCGTTCGCCCCGCGGATCAACGGCGCCCATTGCTGGATCCGGGTGGGGATAGGCTCTCTGGCCATCCAGCCATCCGAATTGTTCAAGCTCGCCTACATCCTGGCCCTGGCCTGGTACCTGCGCTACCGCAGCAACTATCGCCATTTTCGCGCCCTGGTCGGCCCTTTTGTGTTGACCTTGGCGCCCATGGCCCTGATCCTGGTCGAGCCCGACCTGGGGACCGTGATGCTGATGATGCCGATCCTGTTCACCATGCTGTACATGGCCGGAGCGCGGGTCAGACACCTGCTGCTCATCATCCTGCTGGCCGTCCTCGTCAGCCCCATCCTGTGGGTCAACATGCACTCCTACCAGCGTGCCCGGATCAGCGGCGTCCTCCTGCAAAGCAGTTGGGTTCGGCAGAAGGCCGAGCAGAGTCCCATGATTGGAAAAATCCTCGTGGGAGGCAAGTTCAGCGAGAAGATGTGGCGGCGTCTCTGGGGCTACCATATCACCCGTTCCAAGTACGCCGTGGCCTCCGGGGGCTTGGCCGGCCAGGGATTGGGCCGCGGGCCCTTCATCAAGTACAACTTCCTGACGTTCCGGGAAACCGACTTCATCTTCTCCGTTATCGCCCACCAGGGCGGCTTTCTGGGATGCCTTGCTTTCCTGGGACTCTGCGTCATTTTGGCCATCTGCGGCCTGGAAATCGCGGCCGATAATATCGATCCGTTCGCTCGGTTGCTGGCGGTTGGGATCGTCGCCATGATTGTCGTCCAGGTGCTGGTCAACGTGGGCATGACACTGGGGCTGATGCCCATCACGGGGTTGACGCTGCCGTTTGTCAGTTATGGGGGGTCCAGCTTGCTCGTCAACATGATGGCGGTCGGTCTGCTCAACAACATCGGCCGATGTCGCCCCTTCACCGTCGCGCCGAAGAAATAGTTCGGCCCCGTCCGGACTCGTCGCTCCAACCGTCACAGTTGGTAAATTGGGAAGAGGACTCACCTTCAAAGCGGGGTAAATTGGGCAACACCTATTGAGTCCCATCCTGTCAAAATGGTATAATACGGTAAACCTTGTAGCGATAATGTCTAAAGCGCACACGGGTATCACCCGAAATAGCTAGTGGCCCCTTTGGGCTGCCCTTCAAGGAGAACGGAATGGTGAAGAACAGGTCGATCGCGACGTGTCTGGCGATGGTCCTGTTTGCTGCGCCGGCTTGGGCGCAGGCACAGTTCCCCCCGCAAGTTCCCTCAGGGTCGGCTGCGGCACGTGTAGCACCTCCCGCGGAGTCCCTGTCGTCGCCTTCGGCGGCGGCCCGGTTCTGGGACATCGGTTACGAGCTCGCGCACGCGGAGAACATCAGCGGACCCGAGGCCGATCAAGGCATCATTCTTCTGACCGCCGCCAAGAGCCTCAACACCCAGTTGGCCGGCGCGGAGCCTCTGCTGCTGAAGCTGGCCACGCGCAGCGCGGACAAGAACTACTCCGATCCGGTTATCTTCTGGCTCCAGAAATATGTGAACGAGTCCGCGGACCGGGCGGTGGTGTCGGACGCAATCCGCTACCTGCTGAGCCGCGCCAACTCGCGCGAGGAACGCCGGATCATGCTGGAACGGGTGGCCAACAGCGTCAAGGACAGGAACCTCGCCGTCAACTCGGAGCTGGCGACGGCATTGGGCCTGGTCATGCTGGAGAAGGGCGACATGGACCGGGCGAAGTTCTACTTGGTCCAGGCCTACAACAACAACAAGTACAACCGCACGGCCTTCGCCAAGCTGCTGGAGCTGACCCCCGATGAGATCGGCCCGGCCAACCACCTGGAGCATCTGCGGCTGGTGGTGCGGGAGAACCCGTTGGACCTCAAGGAAGCTCTGCGGTTCGCGGGATATGCCGAGCAGTTGCAGCTCTATGATATTGCCGCCCCATCCTACCAGTATTGTGCCGAGTTGTTCCGCTACCTGTACCCCTCGGAGCAGTTGCCGGCGCACATCTACCTGCCTTGGGCGAGCAGTTGCTACAACTCGCAGCGCGGCTTGGCGACGTGTGTGCAGATCGCCGAGAACATGCGCAGCGTGCAGCGCTTTGATATTCTCCTGGAGGCGCTGGCCGGCCGGGCCGCCCTGAAGTTGGGCAAGTCGCAAGATGCCCAGCGGATGTTGCAGCAGGCCGGGCAGAAGGCCCAGGAACTGTACCAATCGGCCGACACGCAACCTCCGGCGGCGGCCCCGGATGCGCTGAACGTGGAGTCGGTGCGGCCGGTGACGGCCAAGCAACTCGCCTGGTTCTACTGCTTCGCCGATCTGAATCCCACCCAGGCGCTGGATTGGGCCAACAAGGCCTACTCCGCCGAGCCAAATTCGCCGTCCGCCACGGCTTTGCTGGCCTATGCCCTGAGCATCAACAACCAGTTGGAGTGGGCCAAGCCGCTGCTGGCCGTGTGCGAACAGAGCCAGGTCGCAGACATGGTGCAGGCCAAGATTCAACTGGCCGCCGGCAACCGGCCGAACACGATCCAGGCGATTCAGAGTGCCATCGCCAAAGATCCCGGCTCCCTGGCGGCCGAGAAGGCGCGAGACTGGTTGCGGCAGTTGGGCAGCCAATACGCGCCGCCGGCCGACACGAAGGCACTGGCCGCCTTTCTGGCGGAACGACTCGGCAACGCCTACGCCCCGCAGTTCGTGGCGCCGGACAAGATGATGGATGTCCGGTTCAGCCTGCGCGGCACCGATTTCTCCTACGGCAATGAGCTCGAAGGCGTCATCGCCGTAGTCAACAAAGGGGTGGAGCCCCTGATCGTCACGGAAAACAGCCTCTTCCAGGGGAACATCCGCGTGGCCGCCCGCGTAAGCGGGAACCTGACGCGAGACATTCCCAATCTGCTGTCCGACACGATTCGCACGGAGCTGTCGGTGCCGCCCGGCCGGAGCCTCGCCTGCACGCGGCGTCTGTCCACCGGGGAGCTCCGCAATCTCCTCCTGACCTGTCCGCAGGCGGCTCTCGACATCCAGTTTACCCTCTACCTGGATCCGGTCGTGACGGAAACCGGCCAGATCAGCAACCGTCTGGTGGACCTCAAGCCGGTCACGATCTCGCTCAAGCGTCCCGCCGTGCCGGTGACAGGCGACTATGTGCGCAGCCGGTTCAACGTCCTCGCCTCCAGCCAGGAGAGCCAGAAGGTGTTGACGTCCCGGTTGTTCGCCGGTCTGCTGAAGGAGCAGAATTTCCTTGCGCTGAACGGCACGCTGTATCCTTTCCAGTATGCGGACTGGCTGCCGGGTCAATTGCGTCTGGCGTTCACCAGCCCTTCGGGGTTGCTTCTGGGCGGATCTCAAACCGACTGGGCGGTGAAGATCAACGCCATGGCCGACCTGCTCAACTACCCGCTCGATCAGGAACTGGCCGGCGTCGTGGCGAAGAACCTCAGCCATCCTCTCTGGCCCGTCCGCTTGATGGCCGTCTACCTTCTGGCCAAAAGCTCGGTGGGCGACTTCGCCGGCGTCTTGGACTGGGTGGCCAAGAACGATACGGACGATCTGGTCCGCAGCATGGCCCAGTCGCTGCAATCTGCGTCGGCGGCCGGCCTGATGCTGCGCGGGCCGGCGCCTCTGCCCGCGCCGCCCCTGCCTGCGACGCTTCGTTAGGACCCGCCATCCCTCATTTTTCTCCGCATCTGACGGCGATTCCACGGGCTGTCGGGTCCCCCATAGGGCGTTTCCCGCCGGTGGTCGGCCGGACCACGGAGCCTCGAGTAGCGCCGGCACGTAAGAATGCCTGATTGGACCGCGGGAGCGCTTCCCTTGCGAATTTCCGAGTTGGGGATTGTATTTCCGGGGCTCAGACGCTATCATTTGGGTTTCCCAACGTCATTTGTGGTTGTTTATGAAAGGGTTATGAAATGCCGGCCGAAGTCAATCGGGAGAAGTGCACGGGTTGTGAGACCTGTGTGGGCGAGTGCCCCAGCACCGCCATCAGCATGGTCGATGGCAAGGCGAAAGTCAACACGGACAGTTGCGTCGATTGCGGCGTCTGCGTTGATGCCTGCCCTGCAGAAGCGATAAGCCTGTGAGGATTTACAATTTATGATTTGCGATTTCTAAATCATAATTGATAAATTCGCGCGTGGCCCCATCGTCTAGGTAGGTCTAGGACACCGGGTTTTCAACCCGGCAACAGGGGTTCAAATCCCCTTGGGGCTATTAGGATTCGCAATCGTTCGATCTCCGATTCACCCTTTCAACCTCAGACTTCACACTTCCAACGTCTCCTTGGAGCGATCGCCACGGAGTACTGACGCCGCCGTCACGCATAGGAAAATCCCCGATAGGGAAACGAGCGTCAGGCCGGATAGGAGAACCAGCCATCGCCCGATTTTGCCCCCATCGCGGCGCAGGTACCCTGAAGCCAAATAGTTCACAGTTGGTTGAAAGGGAGTGACATGAACGACGTGCAACTGTTACAGCGGTATGCGGCCGGGGACGAAGGAGCGTTCCAGGAACTCGTCCGCCAGTACAAAGACAGCGTCTATGCGTTCCTCCGGAGGTTCTTGAACGACCGGGATCTCGTGGATGATGTCTTCCAGGAAACCTTCATGCAACTGTATGTCAGCCGCGACAGCTTCGACCAGTCCAAGCCGCTGCGTCCGTGGCTGTTCACCATCGCGGCGAACAAGGCCAAGGACGCCCTGCGGCGCAGCCAGCGGGTGGACTCCACCAACCTCGGGAGCATGTTCGACAACGATGAGCACTCTATTGACGATGTGCTCAACACGCTGGACCACGATGACCGCATGCCCTATGACGATCTGATCCGGGAAGAGACGGCGGCCCAAGTCAAGCGGGTCATCGCGCGGATGCCGGTCAAGCTGCGGGAGATCCTGATCCTGGCGTACTTCCACAAATTCCCTTACGCCGAGATCGGCGGAATTCTGGGGATTCCTGTGGGCACGGTCAAGAGTCGGCTGCACACGGCGGTAGGCCGTTTCGCAGAGGATTGGAACGCGGTCATGATGTACGAGACCGCGAATTGACGGCTGGTTCCCCGGAACGGAGTGCAGGGGGCTGACATCGCACTCACAAACTTGCGTCGCGTACTATGCTCATAAAGGCACGCGCAGGTCTTCTCGACGGAAGATCGCGGTATAGTCCGAGGTATTGGAGGACGGAACCCCAGGGGCGGGTGACCATCCGAACCACAAGAACCAGGGGCGGTGCCGGATAGGGGGATATGGGATGAGTATTTACCGTTGGTCGGAAGATGTGATTCTGGTAGATCTGCCGGAGGCGTTGGACAAACACCACGAGTTGCAGACCGTCCTGGGCATGCTGCGCGACAGGGGCGCCTGTGATGTCGTGGTGGATTTTTCTCAGGTGCACGTCGTGGGGGGTATGTGGCTGACTCAACTCCAGAGGATTCAGAGGCTGGTCAAGGAACACGGGCACAAGCTGGTCCTCTGCAATGTCCCTCCGGCGACCCGGGGCATCTTCACCATCGCCCATCTCGATGGCCTGTTCGAGTTTGCCGAAGACAGGTTCGCCGCCCTGACGAGCCCGCAACTGGTGGCGTGATCCAGGCAAGTCACGGTCATCAGGCTGCATTACGGGCCTTGCGACCCCTTTTTGCCGGCCATCCGAGTTTATCGTGCCGGCTGAGCACAGCCCCTTGCCCGCATTTCACCAGAACTGAAGACACTCTGTAAGTCGTGGTGTGTCAATAGGTTAGCCGATCCACGTAATCCGAGGTAAGCGGTTTCCTTTGCCACAGCGGTACGGCGGTATCGAAGCCTACAGGTGACGTATCGAACGGTTTAAGGGATTTCCTTAGAGACGCCACGATAATTCCTCTATAGCGTGGGGGCTTGTGGGATGGCTCGTGGGTCCCGATGAATGAGGCCCTGCAAACCTGAGAGCAGCCTGAGCATCGCTGCGTGGCGAGGAAGAGGAGAATCGAGCAAGGCGTGGTTGGACGCGGATATTTCGCGATGGCTGGTGTTCGCCCAGGAGACAGATCGGGCCACCGCTCTGTGCAAATGAGGGAGGCATCCGGTTATGGCCAGACAAACACACACTCCGTCTACCGGGAAACTGCCCGGCGTTGAGAAATGTCCCACCGGCATCCGAGGGCTGGATGAGATCACCGACGGCGGTCTGCCCCGCGGGCGGCCCACGCTCGTCTGCGGGGGGGCCGGGTCCGGCAAAACGCTTTTGGCGATGGAGTTTATCGTCCGGGGCATTCGTGATTATGGCGAGCCGGGCGTCTTCGTGGCCTTCGAGGAAACGGCGGACGAATTGAGCCGCAACGTCAGCTCTTTGGGCTTCGATCTGGACAAGTTGGTCCGCCGCAGGCAATTGGCGGTGGATCACATTCGCGTCGAGCGCAGCGAGATGGAGGAGACCGGCGAATACGATCTGGAGGGCCTGTTCATACGGCTGGGCACGATGATCGATCAGATCGGCGCCCAGCGCATCGCCATCGACACGGTAGAGGTGCTCTTTGCCGGCCTGCTGAATGAAGCAATCCTGCGGGCCGAGCTGCGCCGGCTCTTGCGCTGGCTCAAGGACAAGGGTGTCACCACCATCATCACCGGCGAGCAAGGCGAGAAGACCCTTACGCGTCACGGCCTGGAAGAGTACGTCAGTGATTGCGTGATCTTCCTGGACCATCGCATCGTCAACCAGATCGCCACGCGGCGGCTGCGGGTGGTCAAATACCGGGGCTCCTCGCATGGGACCAACGAGTACCCGACGATGATCGATCAGCACGGCCTGAGCGTCCTGCCCATCAGCTCGCTCGGGTTGGACTACGGAGCCAGCACCGAGCACGTCTCCTCGGGCGTGGATCGTTTGGACGCGATGCTGGGCGGCGGGGGTTACTATCGCGGCAGCAGCATCCTGGTTTCGGGCACCGCCGGCACGGGCAAGACCAGCTTGGCCGCCGCCTTCATCGATGCGGCCTGCCGCCGGGGCGAACGCTGCCTCTATTTGGTGCTCGAGGAGGCGCCGGCCCAGATTATCCGGAACATGGCCTCAATCGGCTTCGATCTGGGCCGGTGGGTTGACAAAGGGTCGCTGCGCTTTCATGGCGTGCGCTCCACGCTCTATGGCTTGGAGCAGCACCTGGTCACCCTCCATAAGCTGGTGAGCGAATTTCACCCCCCCACGGTTGCCGTGGACCCCATCACCAACCTCATGGTTGTGGGCGAGACTGCCGAGGTCAAATCCACGCTGACGCGGATGATCGACTTTCTAAAAAACCAGGGCATCACGGCCCTGTTCACCAGCCTCACGGAAGGCGGCGGTCCGGCCGAGCAGACGGAAGTGGGCGTCTCCTCGTTGATGGACACTTGGCTACTGCTGCGGAATGTCGAGATGGGTGCGGAACGCAACCGGTTGATGTTCATCCTCAAGAGCCGCGGGATGGCGCATTCCAACCAGGTCCGCGAGTTCCGGCTGAGCGATCAGGGCATTCAACTGCGGGATGTCTACGTCGGTCCCAGCGCGGTGCTGACCGGTGCCGCGCGGCTGGTCCAGGAGGCCAGGGACAAAGCGCAGGCCGTCTCCGAACGCGAGTCAATGGCCCGGCGGCGGCGCGAGCTTCAGCAGGAGCAAGCGCTGACCCGCGCCCAATTCGAAGCCCTGCATCTTAAGACCGCAGCGCTGGACGAAGAGCTCCACACGCTGGAGGCGGAGGACCAGACGCGCCGCGTGACCGCGGCCGGGGAACAGGCGGAACTGGCCCGCGCGCAGGGCGCGGACGGAAATGGTGGTTTGAGTAAGAAAGGAGCGAAACGCCCTGCGGACCGATACGCGCGAGCATAAAGCCAAGGTACCCGGCCGCCGGATGCGCACCGAGTCGGACCCGTGGGAGTCCTGGGAGTTGCGGCTCTATATATCGGGGCGACCCCCGCGCGAGGGCGGCCGGGGACCTGTCGAACGAAGAACGCGTTCTGGTGGGCCTGGACCTCAGATCTCGATAGAAGAATGGAAGATGCCATGATCGCGAAGCATGCCACATCCGATACGGAACTCCTCGAAGAAGCTGCCCGCAAGGCCAAGCACCAGAAGTACGTCCTGCGGCTGTATGTGGCCGGCATGACGCCCCGCTCGCGGGAAGCGCTGCGCACCGTGAGCGAAATCTGCCGGGAGGAGTTGGCGGGCCGCTGTGACCTGGAGGTGATCGATCTCTATAAGCAGCCCACGCTGGCCCACAGGGAGCAGATCGTGGCCGTCCCCACGCTGATCAAGAAGTTGCCGCTCCCCCTGCGTAGATTCATTGGCAGCATGGTCGACAAGGAGAAACTCCTGGTAGGATTAGACTTGATCCCAAGAACCCCGTAGAGACTGGAACATGAGCGACCACAGCCCGGATTCCTGCACCGAAGCCCAGTCCAGGAACGAAGAAGCCCAGTTGCATCGACAACTCGAAGAAGCCCAGCAGACGTTGGAGGCGATTCGGCACGGCGACGTCGATGCGCTGGTGGTCATCGGCCCCCAGGGTGAGCAGGTCTACTCGCTGGCCGGGGCCGAGCACGTCTACCGCATGATCGTCGAGACGATGAACGAGGCGGCCCTGACCGTGGACCCCGAGGGCACGATCCTGTTCTGCAATCAGCGCTTCTGCGACCTGATGAAGACCTCCGTTCCGGGGGCGATGGGGCACAAGGTGACCAGGTTCGTCGGCCACCCGCAGCAGCGGCCGTTACGGATGCTGCTGACGGAGGCCCAAGCGGGTCCGGTCCAGCGGCGTCTGCTGCTGCAGGCGGCCAACGGTAAAGCTGTGCCCGTCCAACTGGCCGCCAGCCCGCTCCACGTGGGCGACAATCTCAGCCTCTGTCTGGTGGCGTCCGATCTGACCGAGTTGGAGGAATCGGCCCACTCGATTCGCGTCCTGCGGGGGCATGAGGAGGCGATGCAGGAAGCGAACGAGCGTCTCCAGGTGCAGATGGAGCAGCTTCGGACGCTCAATGACATGCTCCAGGCGCGCCAGGAACAACTCGGAGCGGCCAACGCGGACCTCCGCGCCCAAGAGGAAGAGCTTTGCCGCCAGGGGCAGGCCTTGTGTCAGAGTGAGGAATGGCTGGCCCTGGCCGCCAGCGGCACGCGGATCGGCATGTACGACTGGAATGTTGTTACAGGCGAAACCCTGTGGACTGAGCAAGTCGCCCGGCTCTTGGGCTTGCGCACAACAACAACAACAACAACAGTCTCTCAACGGTATCATTATCGCGACTGGGCCGAGCGTGTCCATCCGGAAGACTTGCCGCAGGTCGAGCTCCAACGGCGTTGTTGCATGGCCGAGCAGACACCTTATGAAGCAGAGTACCGAGTCATCTGGCCCGACGGCAATGTGCATTGGGTGGCTGACCGGGGCGTCTTCCAGTACGAGCCGGACGGCCGGTGCATTCGCATGCTCGGTATCCTCATGGATATCGCCGACCGCAAACGGACAGAAGAAGCCTTGCGCAATAGCGAGCAGCGGTTCCGCCTTGCACTTCAGAATTCACCCGTGACTGTCGCCACGCTGGATCGAGAGTTGCGCTATATCTGGGCCTATCACACGCGCCATGGATTTCAACCAGAGGATGTGCTGGGCAAGCGTCCCGATGAGTTGATCCCGCCTGAGGATGCAGCCGGACAGATGGAACTGATGCAGCAGGTTCTGGAGACAGGAGTCGCCCAGAGGAGGGAGGTCTGCGGCAAGACCAGAGGAATACCCTGGGTGTTCGACTTTACGGTAGAGCCAGTGTTTGACGAACAGCGTGAGATCATCGGTGTGAACATGGCGGCCGTCGACATTACCGAGCGCAAGCAGGCGGAGGCGGCTCTACGCGAGTTGAACGCGACACTGGAGTGCAAGGTTGCCCAGCGGACGGCGGAATTACAGCAGCGGGCCGCGCAGCTCCAGAAGCTGGCACTCGAACTGTCGCAGGCGGAAGAGCGGGAACGGCGGCGGATCGCGCTGATCCTGCACGAGGATCTGCTGCAGCAGATTGCGGGGGCGAGATTCCATTTGAACGGGGTGAGAAGCCGGGCCAGGGATGACCAACTGCGATGCGACGCCGAGAGAGTCGATGCGATGCTCAAGGAAGCCATCGAGAAATCCCGCCGCTTGTCGCATGATCTCAGTCCCGCCGTGCTGAACATGAATGATTTGGCGGAAGTGCTGCACTGGTGGGCCCAACGAGTGCGGACGCAGCAGGGCTTGGTCGTTCGCGTGGATGTCTCGGGGGCCATGATCCTGCAATCGGAAGCACTGACGATGTTCCTGTTCCGGGCCGCTCAAGAGTTGATCTTCAATGTGGTCAAGCATGCCCGAGTCACGGAGGCGGTCATCCGCGTGCGGCGAAAAGGGTCATACGTGTGTCTGTCCGTCTCGGATGGGGGGCAGGGCTTCAACCTCCGGGAGCTCAAAGACACCGCCGGTCTCGGTCTGCTCAGCATCCGCGAACGAGTGAAATTGTTGGGCGGTCGGATGAGGATCAGGAGTGCCACAGGCAAAGGAAGCACGTTTCGCATCGTGGTCCCCGATGGCTCCAGCCAGGAGAGCACTGTACAAGAAGACGAAGACCGAATCCGCGCCTCACCCGTTGTCCATCCTCCGGTCGCCGGCCATGCCCTCCGGGGCAAGGGATCAGACTCGTAGGGCGGTTCAGACTCTTAGACCAAAGATCGTGGCCTCGAAGACCAGCGTCTCGGCGACGACTCCCTGGATGTCGCAAGTATATTTTCGGCCGCGTCTGATTTCGCTGAGATGGCCCAGGAGATGGAGCCGGCAACCAGGCTCCACCGTGGCGCGAAACTTGGCGTGCTCGATCCCCCCGAACCCGATGAATCCGCGCTCCTCGTAGATTTGTGTGACAAAGAAGCTGAGCAATTGGGCACCGGCCTCGATCTGCACGACACCCGGCATCAGAGGCCGCCCGGGAATGTGCCCGCGCACCCAGAACTCCTTGTCCGTAATGTCTTTATAGCCGAGGATGCACGCCTTCTCTTTATCCCACCACAGGATGCCGTCGAGCTGCTGCATCTCGAATTGTTGGGGATTGACGCGACAGATCGCGGCCCTGTCGAAGAGAGGCTTGGTAGTCAAATCGATCTGTGTCAGGTCGAATAACAGCGCGGGCGGCATGACTTACCTCAATACAGACTTTCCTCATGCGACATGAAATATGGCGGCGGTGCTCCCAACAGGAAGGACCGACCCGGCGCTCCGGACAGGATCGGCAGGCCCCAAAGCAGAAGCGATCCGTCAAGACCGTGCTTGGCTGGTTATCCTTCCGTCGATCGGATCTCAAGGACGCGGTTACGGACGATCTGGGCGGCCTGCTTGATCATCTGCATTTGCTTGCGCACCCGTGTTCCGGCCGCCTTGTTCCCACCCATGGCCTTATTGATGTCCGATTCGATCTCTGCGACCAACCTCTTCAGATTCTCATATTCCTGCATCTAATGGATCCTCCACAGATGGATTAAGGATGGGCGGAATGTACCCCCTCGGCAAGCTTCTGTCAAAAGAAAATGCGTTTTTCCATCAAAAAACGCATTTCATCCTGCGCCGGTTGGCGGTCAAGGGAACAGCCGTTTGGTCAGTGCGGCGATTCGCTGGCCCCGGCGCTCGCACTGCTGCTTGACCCTGTCGTCCGGCTTACCGATCGACAGCGGACCGTAGTGCGCGCCCTGCGGATCGCCTTGGACGACCATGCCGGCGATCAGCATGGCTTCCAGGAGGCCCATGACGGTCGTTTCGCTGCCGCCGCCGATATTGGCGGAACTGGAGAAAGCGGCTCCAACTTTGCCGTTCAGTTGCCCGTGGCGGCTGACCAACTCATCGATGAGGTGCTTGATGGGGGCGGCCATCTGGCCGTAATAGCAGGGTGAGCCGATCACGACGGCATCATAGGCCGGGACGTCGTCCGCATGCACCTTGTCGGCGGGCTTGCATTCCGTGCTCAAGCCCGCGTCATTCATCGCCTGGGCGATGATTTCCGCCATCTCTTTCGTGTTGCCGCTCCTGGAATAGTAGACGACAATCCCTTTTGCCATATCTGCCCCTTTCCCGTCCTGGCGTTATACAATTTCGGTTGTGCGGCTCGTTTGTAGTGTGCTCGTAAGAGCATAGGAAGATAACGTCTTACGGCGTCACTACAAACGGACGTCGCAACCGCTCGCCGATATCCCTGATACCCCGGTGCCGTGACGACGCGAATTCGCACGTATGGTATACCCCTCCGGGGGAGCCGTCCAGTGATTCTTCCGTGCCAGATCGCCAATGGAGGCTATCGTCGCAGGTAAGTGAGCTGTTTCGGCAGGGGGATGTTGTTGCCGTAGTTGTCCTCGCCGTACCCATGCTCCGCCAGCAGCTTGATATCACTGAGGACACGCTTGTCGCCGACGAACTGGGCGGTCATATCGATGCCGATGTCGATCTTTCCCATGGCCAGCAGCCGGGCGGTCTCGTTCGTGATCTTCTCGAGGAGTGTGCCTTCCCCGACGCACGTCCGCTCGGGGATCTCCAGCGGCTGCTCGTAGAGCACCAGTTCGCTCTTCTCCGCCAGGGCCAGCACCACGCTGCGGATGATGGACGTGGATTTCTCCAGGTCGCACTGCTCGGGGACCAGATTGAGCCGGACAATCTCGTTGGCCAGCCAGCGCCGCTTCTGGGCGTTGATTTTCTCGTTGGCCCGGAACAAATCGAGCGAGGAGCCGGCGTCATATTCCTCGTCGCCCAGCAGCATCCGTACTCTGCTGCCGTAGTGGAGGACGAGCTTGGAGATCAGGGTGGACGGCCGCACGTGGAACCCGCGATACTTCGGGATCGGCACCTCGATCCGGCCCACTTCGGCGTAGCGCTTGAGCATCTCCTGGCACAGGCTCACAGCGCGGCTGGTGTACAGGTCGATGAAGGCAATGGGGTAGTTCATCAGCACCAGTTGCAGCGCCTCCGCCTCCACCAGGTGCCCCTTGAACTGGGCCGCCGAACAGCGCTGCTTGTTGATATGACGCTCGTAGTAGTGCGCCAACAGCGTCGCAATCCGCAGCAGGTGGAACACGACGCTGGCGTGTCCGCGCAGCACGGGCAGATCGGTGTCCTGCCGCTCGACCTCGGTTCCCGAAACGTAGGTGTCGTATTGCGATTGCAGATTGTGGAATTGAAACTCGAGGCTCCGCAGCCGCTCTTCGCTCAGCGCCGGCGAAGCAGAAGCGGCGCCCACCTGCGGCCCGGAGCGGCTGGTGGCCCGGACATCTTCGCACTCCGACGCGAGGTTCAGAAACGCCGTCGCCAACAGGGTCACCGTCCCCGCCACCGTATCGACCTGGCGCGCGCCGCAGCTATGCACCAGGCGGCCTTTGGGCAGAGATTCCTGGAAGGAGCCGGCGGCCTCGGAGGCGGGTGGGACCTTCAGCCCGAGGTCGCGGGCCTGGTTGAGCATCTCCTTGGCCGCCTGGGCCAGGACGAGGCTGGTGAACCCGAGGGTCTCATTGGTGGCGGCCACGAAATCGCGCTCGACCGGCATGAGATGATACGTCGGCACGCGCTGCAGGATGTGGAGCAATTCGTAACTGACGTCGGAGAACAGCTTGATCGCCGCCGTAACCGAGCGGAGGCTGCACCAGTTGCAGCACTTGCCGGCATCGTAGGTATCCAGGGTCTCCTCCAACTGCATGGAGTGGGAGAGCAGGTCTCCCACCAGAGGCCGGCTCAACGCCTCCCGCGGCACGGGACAGTTGGCCAGGTGCTCCGCCAGGGCCAACAGCGTCTGCGCCCGCTTTCCAATCAGCTCGCGTACATCTTGCTCGACGACAACCTCTGTATCCATTCTCACCTGCCTCTGCTCAGGCCGACCGGTCGCCGGCCGCGATTACCGGGGCGTTTTGCCTTCCACCCTTTTCGCGAGAGGGACTACCTCCACGCTGAAGCTGCGCGGAATGTCGACTTGAAACAGTTTACGATCCAGCGGCGCATTCACTTTGGGATCGGTCAGCTTGATTTGATAGACATCTTCTTCCGGCGTGACGGCCTCCACCCGCATCGGGAGCCCAATCTGCCGGTCGATCCAGAAGTCGATGGTGACATAATCATCCTTGTAGACCGAGTCCGGCTTGACCTTGAGATGGAGGTGCTGCGGGGCGGCGGCGTCGGCTGGCGGCTCCGTCACGAGCGAGATCTCGAACTGCTTACGCAGGTCCTCCACCTTGGAGAAACCCAGGACGGGAAGATGCTTGCTGGCCAGCGCGAACGCGTCCAAGGGCTGGTTGGGTTCCGCCAGTTGGCGACGGGTCTCCGTCTTCAACTGGTAATCGATCTCCCGCAGCCAGACGCCGTCGAAGATGTACTGCTGTTTGTACGTCTGCTGTTTCTCTTCGTCCTGTTGCAGCGTGTCGAAATCGATCCGCAGGAACGACTCCTTGTCGAACTTGGCGTAGTACAGAGCGCCGGTGCGGCGCTGCTGAGATTCGAGCAGCGGCTGTTTGAAGAGGTAGTCCATGTTCACCTGGTAGGACTTCAACTCGGTAGCTTTGGTCTCCAGATTCTTCAGCACCTTGTCGAGGGCGTTCGGCTCGGCGGCGGTCGCAGGGACAGTGCTGGCCGGATTGGCCGCCGCCGCGCCCCAGGACATTCCGGCCGCCAGGACAACGAACAACAGGGCAACGATCGCTGTTGATCTATACATCAATTCTCCTGCGTCTGAGGGTGGGATTCGCCGTTGCCATTGTGGCGATCGATAATGGGCAGCAGTTCGGGGAGGCTGGCGACCGCAAAGTCCGCGTGCCGGGCAAACTCGGGGGCCTGCTCGTGATTCATCAGAAGAACCGGGATCGCGCCCGCGGCGCGGGCACAAAGCAGGTCGAACAGGTAGTCGCCCACGAGCAGCGTCTGGACCGGCGCAACGGCAAACCTGCGGCACAGGTGCAACACACCGAACGAATCGGGCTTCACGGGCCCATCCTCCCGTCCGACGACCGCGTCGAAGTGCAAGCCGTGCTTGCGGGCCACCGCCCAAGCGTTGTCCTTGCGATTGCGCGTCAGGATGCCGACGGGGATGCCGCGCATCTGCAGGGCGGCCAGCGTCTCCCGAGCGCCGGCGTTCAGCTTGGATTCGGCCACCGCCCTCTCCTCGTGAGAGTGCAAGATCATCTCTGCCTGCTGGCGCTGCTGGGGCGTCATCTTCGCCATCGCCTCCAGTATCGGTCCACCATTCCTATCCAACCCCATTTCTTCCCGGATCACATCGAAATCCAAGTACGGCTGCGTAATGGTTCCATCCAAGTCGAAAATCACTGCTCTTATCGGCATACCCAGGTTGCCTCTTCCGTCGAAGTACTCCAGCCGCTGCAGACGGCCTCGGGGTGCTTCCTGCTTCTTTTCTATACGTTGTGGGGTCGGGCCGGTTTTGTCAAGCCTTATCGTGGCACGGGCATCCCTTCGGCTTCGCTCTCAGGGCAGGCTTTGCCCGTGAAAGCAGGGCCAGAGCCTGCCCCCGCGAAGGCGGGGGATGGCCCTGCGACTGGGACCCCAAACGCGGTGGAACGCGTTTGAGAACCCACTCAGGGGCGCTCGCGCCCAGGCTACTTTGCCTGTTTTCTCAATAGATCGATAAAATAGCGGGCCGCTTGGCTCAGCGTCCGCCCCTTGCGGACAATGATGCCGGTGGGGCGGAAGAATTGGTCGTTGGAGAAGGGGATTGCCTTGAGCGTCCCGCCGGCTATCTCCTGAACGACGGTGGCCTGTGGCAGGATACTCACCCCCGTTA
>JAMCWO010000127.1 GCA_023481165.1 Planctomycetota bacterium
CCTCCTTGATCGGCCGGTGATGGGAATCCCACGCCCGGTCCTTCCGGGCAGGGTTCCCTCTTCTCCTTCTATCGGCCAAATCTCCCTCGCAACTACGGTCATGCACCCCCGAAAGGATCCTTCTGGGCATGACGTACGGTGAGTTCGGCGCCGTTTTGAACACTCAGGACAATAGCCATGTGGCTGAGCTTTTGGACCATAACGTGGTCCTGGAGATGGATGGTTTATCCAGCGCATCGGACAAGGTGATGTTCTCGGAGGCATTGACTCTGTACCTGTACCGGTGCCGTCTCGCCCAGGGCCCGCAGAGAAGATTGACCAACGTGGTCATCCTGGAAGAGGCCCACAACTTGCTGCTCAAGAAGGCCACTGAGTCCAAGGAATCGGTCCTGGAGACCTCGATTCGAATGGTTCGCCAGTACGGCTTGGGCTATATCTTCGTGGACCAGTCCGCGTCCCTATTGAGCAAGGTGGCGTTCGCCAATTCCTATGCTACGATCGCCCTGAGTCAAAAGTTGCGCTCGGATGTCCAGGCAATTGCCGGTGCCATGAACCTCACGGATGAGCAGAAGGAGTCGCTCAATACGCTACCAATCGGTACCGCAGTTGTCCGCCTGGCGGATGAGCACCCGGAGCCATTCCTAGTTAAAATCCCGCTTTGCCCGATCCGGGAAGGTAGCGTGTCAGATTCGGCAATTCGAGACCGGTTTGGCGGTTGTTACGGTGATATCAGGCCGAATCGTCGCTTACAGTCCCAACGGGAAGCGATTTCACCGATTCCAGTGCCGGATAAGAATAGTGAAATTCCCCGGAATAACCAGCAGAAGAATGAAGAAGATACCCGCCCACCATCCCCCCAGGAATCAGCAGAAGAAAGTGCCTCTCCTGATTCCAGACCCGAACCACCCAGGAATCTATCTCCAGAAGAGAGACGATTCCTGGCAGACATCATTGCACACTCACT
This sequence comes from Planctomycetota bacterium, assembly GCA_023481165.1. Taxonomy (GTDB): domain Bacteria; phylum Planctomycetota; class Phycisphaerae; order Sedimentisphaerales; family Anaerobacaceae; genus PLanc-01. The sequence continues at coordinate 965 of JAMCWO010000127.1, forward strand.
CTCGACCACAGTCTCACGGTATCATCGGCTGAATCTCTCCCGCCGGCGTGGCAATGCTGTGCGTGAGTCGCTCGCCTCTGCTGGCATCATCGAGCGTGTCACCATCGCCACGCGCTCTGGTCAGGTGGTGCTATTCCAACTTACTGATCGGGGCAGAACGCTTAGCTCCTCTCTCGGGATTGACCCAGGCCGTAAGCCGCGTGAGAGCGTCGAACATATGTTCTGGGCGGAGCGGACAGCGAAGTACCTTGAGCAGGAGGGCTATGAAACAACACGGGAGTATCCGGTCAAAGGGAACGGGGCTGTCGACATTCTGGCCACACGGCCGGGTGAAACCCTTGCGGTCGAGATTGAGACGGGCAAGTCCGACACCAACGAGAATCTGACCAAGATTGCCCACGCGAACTTTGACAGGATCGTGCTAGTTGCCACATCGCCGGTTGCGAGTGAGGTGTGTCAGAAGGCTGTGGCATCTGCCTCAGGTGGTCCGTCGGTACAATTGCTAACCTGGCTGGACATCTCATAGTGCCTAACTGGGGGAAACGTGCTGGTTGAACGTTGCACCAGGTGTTCAGAATCCTCGTTGTTTGCTCAGAAATGAGGGCTAAACGTCGACTAAACAAGGATTTACACACTCAGGGTGTAGATCAGCCGAAGGTCAGACGTACATCGTTGGCACGCACTTTGGCGTGCGCCTGTGACTACTGAGGTTGGTGAGACCGGTCCGTTCAAGCAGCCGTTATCCTGGTGTCCGAAGCCTGCGTCCTGCCGCCGGGGGCTACCCTCCCGACTCGCCCCCCTGGGTATGGTGGTGCTCGCCCCGTCTCAAACCGAGGCCGAATGCCCATGCTTGGCAGGTGATTTGTCCGCCCGATAGACGGGCTGTTGACATGCCCGAACCTGCCATCTATGTTGGCCCCATCAGGAGTGCGTGTGTAGTGGCGTGTGCTGCATGGGGCACACAGGGATTTGGGAGATATCACCGTGAAGAGGCCCGTTGTTTTCATTTCATCCACAGCGGAGGATCTAAAACCGACAGAGTATCGGGCTGCGGCCCGCGATGCGGCGCTCACGGCGGGCTTCTTCCCGGAGATGCAAGAATACTGGGCGGCCAAAGACAACCCACCTCTGAAAGAATGCCTGACAAAAGTCGCGGCGGCCGATGTCTTGATTGTGGTTGTGGCGTACCGGTACGGCTGGGTGCCGCCCGACCAACCGGAAAAGAACGCCAAGAAACGCAAGAGCATTACCTGGCTGGAATGTGAGAAGGCGAAAGCGGACGGCAAGGACGTGCTGGTCTTTCTGGTGGATAAGCACCACCAGTGGCCCCAGGAGTTGCGAGAGGAGTACGAACTTATGCTCGCTGCCCAGGAGAACAAGCTGACACCGAAGCTGTGGTAGTGATGCTGCGGAACTTGCCGCCTTCCTGGAGGAGCGTGTCAAGACCGTGGCAGCGGCATCCGCATAACCCCCGCGGCCCCGTAGCCATTCACAATCAGCGGTCCAAGCGAGATTCTACCGCCAGCGGGAGATTCCAGCAGGACCGGGGCAGCGTGGAGGGTGTCTGTCGGTGGTCCGGGTGAAGAAGCATAAACCCGCCAGGGAGACGCTGGCCGTCGGCAAGGACCTCGTGGACCAACTGAAGGAATCCTCACCTGGAGATCGGATCGGCTCAGCGATTTCCACGGCGCCGGGAAGATCACCACAGTTGCGGCGAGGTCGCCATGCATACGCCCGCTTCCCCCATCAGTCCTCCCGAGCGGTATTCGGCCGCCGACCCCTTGGCCGCCGCATCTTCCGCACTCTCTTTTGTGTCGGGATCAGGTCCAGTCGTACCTCGCGGGCGAGCAGCGCCATGATCAGGTGACCGGCACCCTGCGCATAGCCCCAGTGGACCAACTCCTCCGGCGTCATCTCGGCCAGTTCCTCCGGACCTATCGTCTCGTGCAGGACCTCCAAGACCGCCTCACCGACTGCCTGCCAGGAGGCGTCCGCATACTCGCTGATGAGGGTTCCCAAGTCATCACTTCGCCAAATTCGCATTTCATCGCCCATTGATACTGCTCCTTGTGATTCATAGCCTTGTTTCTGGTCAGTTCAGCCGACGGATTCTGGCTGACCCGCACGTCGGGCAGACGCCCAGCACGGTACCATCCTGCGGCGCCGGGGTAGCGAACGTGTGAGACCGCTCGCACTGCCACAGCATTGTCTGGCTCGGTTGGACCGTCGTTCCTTCTGCCAGCAGGTCCGGCATCTCTTCGCCCGAGGTCTCTGGCGGCTTGGCAACCGGCTCCGGCGGGATCGCCTCGACCGGGGCGGACTGGACCGCCTTATGCATCCGGTCCTTGCACCCGGCAATCCCCAGTGATCCGGGCACTGCTCTTGTCGGGCCCGCCCCCAGCGATTCACCGCCGTTCTGGTAGATCATGGGCCCTTCGTCGGACGTAGGCATATCGCCCAATTCCTCCGGGAACGCCGCCCGCAAGGCCGCCGCTTCGGCGCACTTATCGAGCTGACCGCGGGGGCGTTTGACCCACATGCTGTTCGGAAAGCCATCTTTCGTCGCGGCGAACGTCTCCAGCCAGAACACCGGCGGACCCGCGAACGCGACCCGCTGGCCGTCGATCATCCGGTAGACCGTGACCTGCGCCCATTCCGGGTGCGTCACGGACAGTGCATCGCGGCCGGAGCCCCAGTTGCTCGTAACATCCTCGCCGAACACGGTGGCATCGCGGCCCGCGTACTGGCGGGTCCGGAAGGCGGTCGTCCGCAGCTCGCCGATCCCCGGCCAGATCGTGTCCACGTAGCAGCGCCGGTCTTTATCCCAAATCGGCACGATATGGACGCACTTTTTGAACACATCCAGATTCCTCGACTTGCAGTACGCCAGGACGAGGATGATCGAGCCGACCGACTGCGCGGTCGGGAAGATCGCCTCCACCAGAGCCCGCCAGGCCTCCTCGTCGATCCCGTAACGGTCCTTGACCTCGGGGGCGTAGGGCAGCCGCGGCGGCTTGATCGTCAGGGCTTGCGTTGGCGTGGGTGTTGCGGCTGTTGCCATGCGATCTCCATTGCCGCCGGTCGTTCGTTTCGTTACTGATGCTCGATACATCTTTCACCCCTTCTCTTTCTTGCGGTCTACGCGACCGCCTTGTTCTCCTTCCACCGGATCGTCCGGCTCATCTTCGGCTCGACGACATGACCCTTGCGATACTGCTCGAAATAGGTCACCACGCCCAGAGGGCAGGTTCCAACCTCCGCATCCCCCAGGGCCGCCAGGACGGCCGCCTGCGCCGCTTCGCGCAGATGATCGACCTTCGTGCACAGCTTCACGGCCCGGCGCCATTTCTCGATCAGCCTCTGCGGCACCTCGACGGACTTCTGTGCCTGGCGAATCCGCCGCTTGACCATCTCCAGTCTCGGCGTTCCCTTGGGCTCTTGGCCCTCGACCACATGCCGCCGCCACCAATCGGCCGTATAGTCGCAGATCTGCCTGACCATGTCCTCGTCCCGGGGGACCTCATAAAGATCCTGCCTCATTCCCCAGCCCATTTTGGGTGTGTGGCACAGGTCGCTGTCGGCACAGATCATGTGCACGTGCGCCTGGATCAGGACCCGGTCGGGCACCTGATCCGTGCCCGGTTCGCCCCAAACCTCTTCGACAGGCCACCAGATCCCGCTGGTCTTGGCCTCGACGGGCCGGCCGGTCTCGATGACGATGGCATCGATGTCCGACCCCAGCGGCAGGCCCAGGTCCCGGGCCGAGCGGTACTGATTCTTCTTCAAGGGTCCCAGTTCCTGCGCCGCCCGGGCCAGGATGATCGGCTCAAACTCGTTGCCCAACACTTGGGCCTCGTTCACCGGCGCCTCCGCGACTTGGCCGGTCTTCTCCAGCCACACGTCATAGGCATTGGCGAACTTGTTCAATCCGAACAGGGCGGCCACGTCGGACGATCCCAAGTGGTTCTTACGTTGCCGCAATTGGTGTGCGGTGATGGGCATAGTGGACCTCCTTTCGCGCACCTCTGAAGATCACTGACTCATATTATAAGTATATATTACTCGACAATATCGCCTATGTACAGAGGAAAATAGCCTCCGCGTCCGTATTTCGGGAGAAGTTTCGTCCTGTGTGTGCAGGGCCCGTCCGAACCGATGCCTACGCTGGCGTACGCAAGAGACGGCCGCAAATACGATCTCTCAGCACGAGAGCAGAGCCGCCACATCCAGGCAAGGAGGCCGGCGGCCAGATCCCGCGACCTTGCCACAGGTCGTGCTTATGCCGTTCGAGAATCCTTACCCGATCGGTTGGGGGAAGGACTTGTCCTCGCATTTACTGGAAGAGCCATTTGGTCTGTCCGGAGGGGTAGGGGCACGAAGGGGGCGAAGGTGTCCTTTCTGCGAGTGTTGGTGCTCGGTAATCCGGACGCAACTGGAGACTCTGAGGGAGATCAACTCTCCGTAGCGGTCGCCTCTGGTATCTTCCAGACTGTCGTGGAGGGCAATCCCGATCTCCACAATCTGGCCTGGTACATGAAGAACAAGACCTTGAACTGCCGGCGGGCAGTCAACATCCTGTAATTCCAGGCTATCTCTATTGCTCGACCTGCGACTTCTGACTTCGATCGGATGTTATGCTTGCTGCCCGACCAAGTCGGAGGTGGTTTTTGCGGTCCGGAGCCGTTCCGACGAGACGTACCGTTGATTCTGAGTAAACGCTGTCGCTTTTCCAGACTTGGACTTGAGATCGTTGGGGATCGGGTGGTCCAGCTTGAGGGTGTCTGGGGAATCCGGAGGGGACAAAAAGAACACCTTATAGGCGGTTCCCTCCTTCCTCTTGTTGGATCTTACCAGCCTGCGGACCAACTCGTCCAAGCGATCTGTGTGTTTTCCGGGTATGAACTCGACATGATCCTGGGATTCCAGAATCAAGGGCACGAGGGGGTGAATGCGGCCATGTGCGTAGAAGGCCATCCGGCTGACTTGCTGGAAGGATCGATCCGGCTGGCAGACGTAGGCATGGTACTCTTGGTACTCCGGCCAAGCGTTCCGGGCTGGAATTACCACCACATCGTTGGGGTTGGTGACGAGGTCCTCCGCTATGAGCATGTTCTGTAGTTCCCGCAGCAGGAACGCCTCTCGCTCCGACACCACCTCGTATTTGTCGTCAAGGATTTCATCTATTGCTTGGTCGAGTGCGGCGAAGGAGGCCCAGGCGATCCGGCTGTCTTGGAGCGGATCGAACACGGTGGGACGGACCTCGTCGGGCGTGAGAACCAGAAGAGTGCGGATGTCCTCCGTGGCATGATCCAGTCGTTTCAGGTGTCGCTCAAGTTGATCGACTCGAACAGCGTTCCGCTTGATCTTGGTTTCGATCAACAACCGGCAACTACTCTGAATGATGGCGTCTGGGACGCCTGCTCCTCCTTTGGTGGGCTGATTCTCAATGCTCACCAGCTCGAACTCGGACTCCTCCAGCAGAGCCCCGAGTAGCCGCTGCATGCGATCCAGAGAAAGCGAACGGAGAACTGCCAGGATCGAAGCCGTGACTCGATTTTCGCCAGTGGAGTAGGTGGAGAAGAGATTGATAGACATGTGCTTTGTTTTACCTCCGCCGAGTGCCAGCAGGTGCCAATACCAGGCCACACATCGGTTGTTGAAGATTGGTTATCTGGATTTCTTCCGACTCTTGCCGGCCAATTGCTCCAACCGGCTCTGGGCGTCTCTCTTGCCCAGGTGGCGAAGTGAGGCAATCCGGGCCACTTGCGGCTTACGGGGCCGCGAGGTCCCTTGCTCCCAACTGTAGATGGTCTGGCCCGTCACGCCGACCAGCCTGCCGTAGTTGGCAGCGGACAGGCCCAGACGCTTTCGTTGGGAGCGTAAACCCTGAGCCCTGAAACGCACATGTTCTTCATCGGATTCTGCTGGCTGGGATACAACAGTTTTGAGCACCTGTTTTTGGAGGGGAGTGACCTTGCGTTGCAGGTCCGACACCTGCCGTTTCACCGCGGCAATATCCCTGCGGTATTGGGCGGACGCCTTTCTGAGAACGCTCGTTTGCTTGCGGATTTCCTTGCGGGCCAGCCGTAAGACTTCCTCTCTGAGTACGGTCGCGATATTCGGCATGTCTTTCTCCTGTTGATCCCTATTCCACGTCACGCTGCACCGAGAGAACGAGATACACGACAAGGCATCATAACACGGTGAAGCATCTGGTGTGAACTGTGAATCTGCCATCCGGAATTCTGACGAACAGCCAGAGGTAAAGAAAAGCGTTGAAATCGGACCGTGTCCTGCGGTACTATGGAAATTACCCTGTGCCAAGGCCTTATTCGTGAGGAGACATGCCGGATGGGCCGTGTAGCCATGGTTGGAGGCCCACAAAAGGTCCGACATGCCGGCATCTTCCTCGGTCGAAGGTTCTACTCAATGACGCTAAAAGTGAACAAGGCGTTCAAGTGTCCAAAGTGCGGCCACGAGGAGAGTGTAGAGGTCTGGGATACGCTCAACGTCAGCGTAAGTCCTGGCGACAAGGAACTCCTATTCGAGGGCAAGATAAACCTGTTTGCGTGTTCCGAATGCGGTCACCATGCGTTCATCAACAAGCCTCTCCTGTACCACGATATGGAGAGACGCTTTGTCGTGCAGTACTACCCTCCAGAGTCTCTTGACGATCCTCGGTTCTATGCGGCCTTCGGATCGGGTGGCGAACCAACAGGATATGAGTTGGAAACTGTGCCGCCCTCTGGGAAGTACATCTTCAGTCCGCACATCGTATTCGATATCAAGGAATTCGTGCGGTATGTGTGGTTCCGTGACCGCCTGCCCTCGTCGAGGTCAAGCCCAGAGACGGGATGATCGACCCCGAGACACCATTGTGATCCGAAAGGACGGCCGGGCTTAACGAACAGGACTGTTACACCTGACGGTAGTTGCGATGAGTCGGAGGACTTCACAGTGAACAGGGGACTGCAAGAGCATGTACGGGCTCTGAGGTTCTATGCCGAGCACTTGTCGATTAGGAAGACCGACGTTGACGAGTTGGAGCAGTCGAAGAAGCAGTTGAAGGACCTACGGGAGCTTATTCGTCGTTGGCAGAGCATGGGCGACCCGGTGCCTGAATCTCTCAAGACCCAAGTGGCGAAATGGGAAGCCGAGATCGGTAGGCTGGCGGGATGCTCAGAGGCGGGGCACGTCTACGAAGAGGTGCTGGCCATAGTGGACCTGCTGGGACGAAGGTGCCGACGGCAACCACAGAAAGACCTGCTCAAGCTCATCCGAGAAAGGGAGAAGAAGACCACTCCGGCAGAGTCGTATCGGGCTGCTATCGTCCAGATACTGGAGGAATCCGGTGGCAGTGCTGAGATGAGAAATGTCAGGGATCGAATTGAGCAACGTTTCCGCAAGCGTTTCACCCAGGCTGATTTGGACCTTCTGCCAGGGAGAGAATACGTTCGATGGGAGGGCAACGTGTATGCTCAAGTGAGGAAGATGAGACAGGAGCGTGTCCTGTTGAGAAGAGGCGGAAGCACTCTGATCTTGGCGGGTCGTGGCAAGGAGACGGGCAGGCCTGGGCGACACCAGTCTCAGCGATTGCAGTGGACGAGGGCTTCTTCCCGTCAGGACCGCTTTGACCTCAAACTCATGAACCCGGAAGTCCTCGACGTTGCTCACTGTAAACAGATTCTCCGAGAGGTCGAAACGAGAGATGGCAGAAACCCGCCGCACTTTAGCACGGATGCGGACAGGGAGTTCCGAAGGTGGCTGGACGATTTGGACAGCCCTCTGCGGGAACAAGCCTATGCCCGACTGAGCAACTGGTTCTTGACTCACAAAGACGACTGTAAGAGCAGCCCACTGGCCGAAGCCGCACGGGAATTGTGGAACGCCCTCTTCTGTGCCGAGCCCGGTGACCGACTGACATCTCCGGAGGCAGGTCATAAAATGTTGCCCGAGAAATTTGACCGTTGGTGGTCGAAGCAGTCAGCCTGCCAGAGCAGGTGATAGGATGTGCTCATACTCGACCGGCAGCTGAACAAGGGTCCGCCACTCCCCTTTGTCAATCCACGTGGCAGCTGTTGTTCCGCCGGTGCCCATTCAGTCTTGTCATGGGCACCGGTGACTTGATCCCGCCATCAACAAGCAGTAAACTGATTGTGCACCGCGGGAGCTTCGGCGGGGGCTACGGAGCCGAAGCGGGAGCAGATCTTGGGAGAAGCAGATGGCGCATTTGGGCTTAATATCCTGTGTCAAAAGCAAACGCACGAGTGCCGCGCAGGCGAAGGATCTGTATATCTCCTCACTCTTCAGGAAATCGCGTGCCTTCGTTGAACGGCACTGTGACTCGTGGTTCATCCTCTCCGCCAAGTACGGGTTGGTTGCTCCCGCAGATCGCATTGAGCCGTATAACGAGACACTCAACACGAAATCGCGACAGGAACGACAGCAATGGGCCGACAGAGTTTGGGCTGCGCTGTGCCGCCAGCTCCAACCGAATGATCATGTGACAATTTTGGCCGGGAAACGATACCGGGAAGATCTCGTGCCTCGTATCATTCAACATGGTTGCCATGTTGATGTCCCAATGCAGGGGCTCAACCTCTTTCAGCAACTGCCTTGGCTCTCACAGCAGTTGGAGCAACAGCGGAATGAGCGACATTGAACGGTTCTATGCGGCGATCCGCAGGCTGGAACGTGGAGTTGGCGGTAGGCGGTTGATGTCCGAGTGTACCGGCCGCCAGTTGTGGCCAGTGCGGGGTGTCTACTTCTTCTTTGAGCCGGGCGAACTAACGACCCACACAAAGGAACCCCGCATCGTTCGCGTAGGTACTCATGCCGTAGCCCGTACTTCCAAGACCACGCTCTGGCAACGACTTCGTGCGCATCGGGGAACATGCAACTATCGAGGGAATCATCGAGGCTCTATCTTCCGTCTTCATGTCGGCGCAGCGATTGCTGCCAGAGAGCCCAGTGTGGCCGTGGCATCCTGGGGCGTCGGTCAAACGGCGGATGCCAGCATGCGCCAAGCGGAAGAAGAACTGGAGCGGCTGGTTTCGACGCATATGGGTGCAATGAGCCTCTTGTGGCTGGCCGTACAGGATCAACCCGGTCCCTCAAGCGACCGAGCCTATTTGGAGCGGAATCTGATTGGAATGCTCGCTGGCCGAGACCGGCCAGCGAGTCCACCATCGCAAGGTTGGCTTGGACACTTCAGCCCCGATAAGCGGATACGCCTGTCCGGTCTCTGGAATCTCGATTTCGTGGACTACACGTACTCGTCTGATTGCCTAGACGTTTTGGAGGAGTACGTTCTAATTACCACGGGTGGACTTCCCCAGCCGCCTGGTTCCATGTAGCCGTTCACGGGATGCAGCGAAAAAATCTTTTGGGAGGAGAGATTTTGGCCTGGCGCGAAGCTGGGTAAGGTCGTATATCCTTGGGTATGCCCGACAAGGATGTCTCGATAGCGCAGTTGGTTC
>JAMCWO010000271.1 GCA_023481165.1 Planctomycetota bacterium
CGTGAGGGTCGGGCCTCCCCAGTGTTTCATAGGGAGAGCAAGGCATGAGCATCGATACAGATCGCGAGAGAACTGACGGAGGAAGACAAGGACGGCGCACGGTCGAGCGACTGACTCCGGCCGCAAAGTCGGTTCGGGCGGGACCCGGGTCTGCGCAAAACCCCTCGCCGGAATCGGTGGACCCGGGCCAGCGGATCAGGAGCAGGATCCCGGGGGAGCCCGAGGCGAAACTCGAAGATGCGGCGCGAGGCAAGGCGGCGTTTCCCGTGTGGCTGGGCCGCCTGAGATACTACGGCTTGGCCTTGCTTTTCGTGGGTGGTGCGGCCGTGCTGCGCGGGGCCTTGTCGGAGGCGCTGAGCCCCGCGCCAACTCTGATCTTCTATCTGGCCTGGGTCGGCGCCGCGGCGTTCGGCGGACTGGGACCGGGACTGCTGGCGACGGCGGCCTCATGGCTGTGCGTCGAGCTGCTGTTCGGTTCCCCCGCCGGACATATCGGCTTCGACGACCCGCTATCAGCGGCCCGGCTGGCGATCTTCCTCGCGGGGGGATTGGTCGTTAGTGTGGTGGGCGAGAAGATGCGACGGAGCCGAATTCGCGAGCGCCGGCAGGGGCGGGAGTTGGCCGACCTGAATGCGGCGTTGCGAGCGAGCGAGCAGAAGTACCGCCTTCTGGTCGAGAACTCCGAGGACGTCACTTGGACGGTTGATCTTCAGGGCAAGTTGACGTTTATCAGCAGTAACCTGGAGAAAGTGGCCGGATACCGGGCCGACGAGCTGATCGGCCGGATGTTGTGGGACTTCCTGACGCCCGAGTGCCACGACCTCGTCCAGGACAAGCTGCGCCGGCGCGTACGCGGCGAGGACCTGCCCCCTTACGAGCTGGTATTCGTGGGTAAAGATGGCTCTCACATACCCTTCGAGGTGCTCGCCACGCCCATCATCGACGACGGCGGGAACGTCGTGGGCGTGCAGGGCGTGTCCCGGGACGTCACCGCGCGCAAGCGGGCGGAAGAGGCGCTGGTTGAGAGCCGCAAGAAGTACCGCGGGCTCGTGGAGAAGATCAACGACTGGGTCTGGGAGATTGATGCCCACGGCGTGTACACGTACTCGAGCCCCCGGGCGCGGGAGCTGCTGGGGTACGCGCCCGAAGAGATCGTGGGAAAGACGCCCTTCGACTTCATGCCGCCCGCCGAAGTCCAGCGGGTCTGGAACGCCTTCCAACCGATCTGGCTGGCGCGAAAACCCCTGGAGCAGCTCGAGAATACGCTCGTGCGAAGAGACGGCCGCCTGGTGACCGTCGAGACCAGCGGCATGCCGGTGTTCGCGGAAGATGGGACCTTCCTGGGGTACACGGGCGTCGACCGCGACGTGACGGCGCGCAAGTGGGCCGAAGAGCAGTTGCGCCGCAGCGAGCAGGACCTCAACCGGGCGCAGGCGGTGGCGCAGACGGGAAGCTGGCGGTTGGACGTCCGTCGCAATGAGTTGCTCTGGTCCAAGGAGACCTACCGTTTGTTTGGCATCCCCGAGGGGACACCCATGACGTATGAGACGTTTCTCGACGCCGTACACCCGGCGGACCGGGAGTACGTAGATCGCCAGTGGACGGCGGCCCTGCACGGGGAGCCCTATGATATCGAGCACCGCATCCTCGTCGCGGGCCAGTTGAAGTGGGTGCGGGAGAGGGCCGAGTTGGAGTTTGATGAAGCTGGGACTCTCCTCGGCGGATTCGGGACCGTTCAGGACATCACGGAGCGCAAGCAGGCCGAAGAGGCCCTGCGTGAGAGCGAGGCACGCTTCCGAACGATGGCCGACGGCTCCCCGAACTCGATCTGGGTGACCGATGCCAAGGGGGAACGCATCTTTGCCAACAAACAGTACCTGGAGTATTTTGGGATTTCCGAGCAGGAGATGAAGGGGGGAGAATGGAAACCCTTCCTCCATCCTGATGACGCGCCGCCGTACGTCCATTCCTTCATGTTATCCCTGAAGGAACACCGTCCGTTTTCTGCCGAGGCGAGGGTCAGACGCGCCGACGGTCAGTGGCGATGGATCGAGTCGCACGCCGAACCGAGACTATCCACGGAGGGAGAATTTCTGGGATTTGTGGCAATCACCCAAGACATCACCCAACGCAAGCAGGCGGAACAAGAGCTGCGCGAGTTGAACGCGACACTGGAGAGCAGGGTAGTCCGGCGGACGGAGGAGCTGGAGCATCGGGCCGCACAGCTTCAGAAGCTGACGCTCGAGCTGACGGAGGCGGAAGAGCGGGAGCGCAAGCGCCTGGCCGAGATCCTCCACGATGATCTGCAACAGGTCCTGGCAGCGGCCAGGCTCCACGTGGGCCTCCTCGGCAGCCGGGTCCGGAACGATGCCGCGTCGCGCGAGATCGCGGAACAGGCCAAGGATTTGCTCGGCGACGCGATTGCCAAGTCGCGCAGCCTGTCCCACGAGCTCAGCGTCCCGGCGTTGTCCCGGAGCAATCTGTGCGAGGCCTTCGAGTGGTTGGCCGAGCAGATGCGGCAAAAACACCGGCTCACGGTCCACCTGGAGCTGGGAGAGCCGATCGAGGTGGCCTCCGAGCCGTTGCGGGTTCTGCTCTACAAGGCGGCCCAGGAATTGCTGTTCAACGTAATCAAGCACGCCGGGGTGCACGAGGCGAAGCTCCGTCTGCGGCATCGGCGCGGATACTTGCGGCTCCTGGTGTCGGACGCGGGCCGGGGGTTTGATCCCACGGAACCCGGCTACAACCTCGGGTCCGGACTTCTGAGCATCCGGGAACGCGTCGAGTACCTGGGCGGCCGCATGAAGATCCGCAGCGCCGTCGGCAAGGGCAGCCTCTTCGTCATCACAGTGCCGGATGCGGAAGGCTCACCATGAGGACGTGTCGCGGATTGTAGAATGGGTCTTAGCCCCTGCAGTTCCCTTGGGGCCGTTCGCGGACTGTCCGCATGGGCTGAAGCCCATCCTGCCTGACTATTGCCCGGCGCGGTCCCGGCGTTGCTTGAGCTCCCGCCAGGTGGTCAGGACGATTCTTTGCTGCTGGAGGAAGGACCGGACCTCGGGGTCGAGCATCAGGCGCAGCTCCGCCGCACGGGCCGGGCCGGAGCCGGAGATGTGGGCGAATACCTCCGTCGGAGCGGTGCAGTGGACGATGATCTGCGTGACGCCCGGTTTCATCCCGGCGAGCAGTTCGAGCAACTGCTGCTTGCGGCCCTCGTAGTCCGGGGCGTTCGTCGGCTGGGTCACAAGATCGTCGAGCACGGGCAGTCCTCCCCTCCAGACCCTTTCGCCCAGCGCCGTGAGCAGCAGCTTGAGCTTGCCCACCCCGGGGCCCGCGTACTGCATGTGTCCGCCGATCATCAGGATGGGAATCTTCTTCTCGATCCCGACCCTGACGTAAGACTCGATGAACGGCTCGTAGAAACACGTCCCCATGTGGCTGTCGAGGTGGGTCGGCGTGATGCCGACGGCCCGCGCCTTGTCGATTTGGGCGCGGATCTCCCTCTCGAATTCCTCCACCGTCGCGTGGTCCAACACATCCTCCACTCTCTGCCAGAGATAGCCCTGCGGATCGATGAGGCCGGGGGCGGCGGGCTGGCCCACGAGCGGACCCCAGCGGTAGTTGTCCCATTCCGAGTTGAGCGTCAGATGCAGACCGGCGTCCACCTGCGGATGGTCCTTCAGGTAAGCGGCCATGTGCGGCACCCACGGGCACGGCATCATCACACTCGTGGACGTGGCGACGCCGCCGGCGAGGGCCTGGATCACTCCCTGGTCGGAATCGTACGACATCCCCGCGTCGTCCACATGGAAGATGACCACCTTCGTGTCCATCGGCCAGCCCAAACGCTCGGCATACGTCATTTGCTCGCGGACGACAGTCGGTCCGCCCGATGCCAGGCACAGTGTGGATACAGTGCACATGATGGCATTCAACAACATTGTCTTTCCTTCCTGAACTTACGAGCACCCTACAAACGAGCCTCGCCACCGCAACCGCTGGACGGTTCTTTACCGGAGTATTGTAACGACACCGCGATTTCCGTCTACCTGGAGCCGCTGGCCGGTTCGAATAATTTTCGTGGCGGCCGGGACATTGACCACCGCCGGGAGGCCGTACTCGCGGGCGATAATGCTGCCGTGGGACAACAGTCCGCCCTGTTCCGTCACGATCGCCGCCGCCGGCACGAAATACGGCGTCCAGCCCGGATCGGTGAATGGGGCGACCAGAATCTCGCCCGCCCGGACGTGCTCGTTCGCATCCGCCGGCAGGATCACCCGCGCTAGGCCCGTGGCCATCCCGGCGCTGGCGGCGACCCCGTGCAGAACCTCACCGCCGGTACCGGCCGGTTCCGGCGCGGGGACATACGTATCTGGATCAAACCGACCGACGACCACCTTGGGCGGCATGATCGACTTGTTCTTCTCGTACTGGGCTTGGCGGTCGGCCACAACCCTGCGGACGTCCGGACCTGCGCCGCCGTGCAACAGCGTCTCCAACTCCTGCAGTTCTAGAAAGAACACGTCGTTCGGTTCCGCGAGCACGCCGGTTTGGGAGAGCCTGGCGCCGATCTCCAAGAGTATCCGACGCAGCATCATCGTCCAGCGAATGCCTTCATTCTTGAAGTTCTCGCGGAGGACCGAGCCGCTGCGGGCGGCACGCAAGACGTGATTGAAGATCGTCCGCTTGATCGGATTCCTCAAGTGTTGGCGGCAGCGCTCCTGCAATTGCTCCCGTTGGCGGATCCGCCGCCCCTGATCCCGGCGCGGGTTCATCACGTCCGGCTGGGCCAGGTAGCCGCGCAGGAGCTTCAGAACATAGTCGGGCGTTTCGGACCAGGGCTGATTGTGGAATTCGAGCTCGCCGCGACAATGATGGCCGTGGCAGGCCATGAATCGATCCCAGCCCTTGAGGAACGCTCGGGCTTCCTCCATGGCTGACAGCCTCTCTCGGATGGCATCCCACGCGTTCTCGGAGAGCAGCACCTGGCGCACGGATGGGGTCTCATGTACCTGGGCCGCCAGCCGCCACAGGTCGATGCCGGCCTGGGCACTGACCATGCCGCCCGTGTCCGCCAGAAGCTGGTTGGCCAGTGACCCATCCCTGTCGCCCAGCCAGCGCTCGCAGATCTTGTACAGGAGGGCCAGCGGGGCCGTGGTCAGCACGGCATAGAGCAGATCCAACCGGGCGATGCCGTCCTGAGTGACCGCCGTGAACTGGCGACCTAGTTCTTCCAGCGACATGCCGGAAAAGTCCAGGTCTTGAAGCTGGCAGTTGATCTTCTGCATCTCCTGTACGGAGACGCGAGCCTTTTCTTGCCTGTGGGCCATCATCAGGCGAATCGACCAGGGCAGTCGGAGGATCATCCGCGCCGTGCTGACCGTCCCATCCGGCCCCTCCTCGGCGACGTCAGGAGTCGAAGCGTTCGGTGCAGACGCGGGTCCTCCCCCCACCAGTGCCTGATAGTCAAAATGCTGCGCGCCCGGTAGGTGTCGGATAATGGCCATTCCCAGGCTGGCATTGAAGTACATGCGGCCCGCAATGAGCCGCAGAAGCTTCTCTTTGTTCATTCTTTCGAGACCGAGGATGGTCCGGACCGGCCTCAGGAGTGTTTCATCGGTGATATCCGTGAACGAAGCGGTCATGGGCGTCATCACGTCCGGGAGCACTTCGCCGAGATTCGCATTGGTCCAGATCTGGCGGTCCTCCCAGGACCCGGCACCCGGAACCACGGTGATGGGCCGGGCTTGCAGGAAGAAGACCCTCGTTCCCTGCACGGCCCATTCCATGTCCTGCGGGCCGCCGAGCCTGGCCTCGGCGCGCTTGGCGAGCCGGGCCAGCCGGATGACCGTGCGTCTTTCGATGGAGGCCCCAGATGCCCGCTCGGGCGCCACCGGCTGCTGTCGCATGCCGCCGTGCTGATCGAGCACGCTCTCGACTGCCTTGTTGTTGATGGTCTTGGCGAGGAGATGGAGATCGCGTTTCCTTACGAGGAACCGGTCCGGTGTGACCTGACCGGAGACGAGGGCTTCCCCGAGCCCGAAGCAGGCCTCGATAATGATCCGGTCGCCGCGTCCGCCGGCGGGATCGGCCGTGAACAGCACGCCGGAGGCGTCCGCCGGCACGAGCGCTTGGACGATCACCGCCATGCCGACGGCACGAGGGTCAATGCCGTTCTGCGCGCGGTAGTCCCAGGCCCGCTCGGTCCACAGCGAAGCCCAGCACGGCTTGATGGCCGCCAGGCATCCATCCAGATCCGTGATACCCAGATAGGTGTCATACTGGCCGGCGAAGGACTGGCCCGGCAGGTCCTCTGCGGTGGCCGAGGAGCGAACCGCGACGAATGCTGCCCCCAGTTTGCGATAATGCATCTCTACGGCTCGGCGGGTCCCTTCGGAGATCGGTGTCCGGATGATCGCCTCTCGAATCTCCAACAGGATCGACCTCCTCCGCTCGGGAGGGGCTGTGGCCAGGGTATCCAAAGCCGAGACGATCCGGGGCAAGATGCCATTGGTCTCCACGTGCTGCCGGTACGCGTCCACGGAGAGGCAGAAGCCGACGGGGATCGTCAGCCCGATCCGGCTCAGCCGGACCAGGCCCAGGGCCTTGGGGCCGACGGTTTTCTCGTCCGCCTCGGCTCGTGCATTCAACCAAACGATCCGTGCCTGGCTCATGTTATGGCTCTCCGGAACACAATCCGTGCAGGAGACCACCGAACTGGAGTTCTACCGAGTCCAGGCCGAGTCGGTTCACTCGCGCGATTACCGGGTCGTTTTGTCGCCCAACGACGCCAACTCGGTCATGCGCAGCTCCAGCCGCTTGATCTCGCGCTTGAGGCTGTTTTTGTGGAGCACCTGCCAGGCGAAGATCTTCATGAGACCCATGACGATAAAGCAAGAGGTGAAGATGGTCGCGTACATGATCTGGTACTTGGTCTCGGGGGTCCTGAAGAACGCGACAGCGCTGTAGATGGCCCCGGCCAGGAAAAGGACGCTGATGACCCAGATCATGGCCGAGGTGGCGGCCATTTTCCGGCTGTAGAACTCGCTGAGCATCGAGCGGATGGTATCTTCCCGCGCATCATCATAGTTGTCGTTCACGATCTGTCGGATTGTCTCATCGTTCATTGTCAGGCTCCTTTATGGGTTCAAGGCCTGCTGCCACAGGGTCTTCAGCTCGTTTCGTGCGGCGTGCAGGCGGGATTTCACTGTGCCAGCAGCTCATCGATGACCTGTTCATCTTGCTCTGCCATTTCCACTTGCTTAGTCTTCGTTAATGCTGCCCCGGTTCACCATTTTGCGAAAGAAGCGAGAAGAACGTCCGCGTGTGGCTTTCGGCCAGCATACTTCCTCGCAGAGGGTTTTGGCGCCTGGTTTTCGCTTTTTGGGCTTGTCTTTCCCCTGCTTTCCCCTAAAATCAGGGAGCCACACGGTTGCGTCCCCAAACGCGACACCTTGCGTTGGGGGGCTCTTCTGGTGGGCCGTCGGAGAGGTGTCAGAGTGGCTTATCGAGCGGTCTTGGAAAGGCCGTGTAGGGATTTTCTCTACCGCGGGTTCGAATCCCGCCCTCTCCGTTGCACAAGGAGAATCGGACGTGACGGAATCGCAAGGACGCGGGGCCAGAGTGGTTCGCCGGGGGGCGTACCCGGAACTCACTTGGACGGCCGTATTGCTCGGTTACGGCATTGGGATCATCATCACGATCAGCCTGGGCTACGCGGCCCTGATCCTGGGTTTTTCCCATGAAGGCTCGGAACTGGCCGCCATTCTGGGCTTCGGCATCCTCCGGGGTCTGTTGGGCCGCACGAGCATCATTGAGAACAACATCAGCCAGACCATTGCCAGCGCCGTCAACGCCGCCTCGGCGGGGATGATGTTCACGATCCCGGCCCTGTTCATTCTGAATCGGACCGACTTCAACCCGCTGCTGATGGTCGCCGCCTGCATCGCGGGGAGCTTCTTAGGCGTCGCTTTCATCATCCCGCTGCGCAAGCAGATGATTGACTTCGAGCGGCTGACCTTCCCCGGCGGCGTGGCCGTGGCGACCGTTCTCAAATCGCCGGGGGCGGGCGTGCACAAGGCGGTGCTGCTGTTGCTCGGGATCGGCCTCAGTGCCGCGGTGAGCATCGCCAGCCACGTTGCGAAGGTCGAGGACCTGCCCCTGGGTCGATACCTGGGCCTGCCGCCGTATCTGAACGGCGTCTGGTTCGTGTCGCTGTTGACCGTCGGCGTAGGCTTCATCGCAGGCCGGGGCGGCGTCGCCTTCATCATCGGCGGTTTCGTCTGCTACTGGATTCTGGGGCCGATCCTGGCGGGGCTGGGCCTGCTGCCGGCGCCGGCGCAGTTCCCGGACCCCCATGCCGCGCTCCCCGAGTACATGCGTCTGCACCTGTTCCGGCCGGTGGGAATCGGGATGCTGGTCGGCGGGGCGCTCATGGGGATCGTCTTTGCGCTGCCTCTGATCGTCAACGCGGTGCGCAGCATGCATGATGCCGCCCGGTCCCGGACGGGCCTGTCCCGGGACGAGATGCCGGTCCGATTCCTGTATTTCGGCATTGCGGCAGCGGTGCTCCTGCTGTCGATCGTGGCGGTCTATTCCGTCGAGGGGATGGGCCTTCTCCGGGGCATCATCATGGCCCTGGTCGGGACGCTGTGGATCTGGATGGCCGGCGTCATCCTGTCGGAGTGCATCGGCCGGACCAATTGGTCGCCCTTGAGCGGCATGACCCTGATCGGGGTGACCCTCCTCGTGCTGATCACGCGCGATCTCGGCAGCAAGGGTGCCATCGTTTCCTCCGTGATCGTCGGGGCCGCCATGTGCTGTGCCATGGCGCAGGCGACCGACCTGATGCTGGACCTCAAGACCGGCTACCTCGTCGGGGCCATCCCCCTGGCTGGGGCCGGCTGTCATCATGGTCCTGATCTTCGTGCTGCACAAGGCGTACGTGCTGGGCAGCGACCGCCTGCCGGCGCCGCAGGCCCAGGCCTTGGCCGGCGTGATCGACGGGATTCTGGGCGGCAATGTTCCCGCCGTGAAGTACGCGGTTGGGGCCGTACTGGGCGTACTGCTCAGCGCCACCGGCGTCGGCGGGCTGGGCATCCAGGTAGGCTTGGGCTTTTACCTGCCGTTCAACATCGTCCTGACCTACACGATCGGCATGCTGCTGCGCATCGGCGTCGATTGGCGGCGGGGGCTGCGCTACAGCGAGGAGGTGGGCATCCCAGTCGCAGCGGGCTTCATCGTCGGCGAGGGTCTCATGGGCGTCGGTTTCGCCGTGTATTCCGTCGTAGCCGGCATGATGGGCTGATCGAGGTGATTGCATGAGAAGACTCGGCTTTCTTCTGGTGATGGTGGGCTTCCTAGCCGGGGCGCTGGCATCCGTAGTGAACGAGACCGCCGTCCGGTGGGATTGGTTCATCCCCGCCGTGGTGGTCGGGTTCGTGGGCGTGGTTCTGGTCCGGCTGGGCCGCCGACGCGAGGTCCGGGCGACGGAGCGGCTGACCTCCGATATGCAGGCCATCCAGAACAGCCTCCGCCGGATCGCTCGAAACATGACCCAGCTCAACGCCGAGAAGCAGTCCCTCGATCCGTATGAAGTCCGCCACCGCCTGGAGGAGCTGTTCGCGGACGACCTGAACACGTTCATTACGGCCCGGGAGAGTATCGCCTATTCCTACGGATTGACCGCCTATGCCGACGTCGTGAGTGCCTTTGCCGCCGGGGAGCGGTACCTGAATCGCGCCTGGTGTGCCTCGGCCGACGGCTACGTCGATGAGGTCCACGAATCCCTGGGCGCGGCGCGCGAGCAGTTCGCCTCCAGCCTCGATAAGGTCCTCGCCCTGCAAGTCACCCCCGGCCCGCAAGCCGGCGGCGCCGTGGCCCTTCAGCCGGACCAGCCGTGATTCCAGAGAAAGACACGAGGAATCAGGGTGCCATGTCCGCGCTGGCGCAGACATGGCACCCAGCACAAGAAGGGCTCAGGTTTCCTTCTTCCCGGTCCAGCCCGTCGGCGGGCACATGAAATCGGGAATCCGGCGGACCTTGCCTTCGGGGGTGACGCAGGCCAGGACGCTGGAGCCTTCCGCCAGCAGCAGGCCGGTGCTCCGGCGGGTCAGCTTGTACGTGTGCTCCACCTTGCCCGGGGTCACATTCGCGTAGCTGGTCTCCAGGAGCAATTCCTCATCGTAGAAGGCCGGCCGGCGATACTTGATCCGCAGTTCCGCCACGACGAAAAAGGTCCCCTCCGCCTCCAGGTCCCGGTAGGCGACGCCGTTGGCCCGAAGGAGCTCCGTGCGTCCCATCTCGAACCAGACGGGGTAGACGCTGTGGTGAATGACGCCGCCCTTGTCCGTCTCGGCGTACCGCGGGACGATCGGGAT
>JAMCWO010000156.1 GCA_023481165.1 Planctomycetota bacterium
CGCGTTCTTCGGCCGTGAGCCGAACGATATACTTCTTCTGCAACAGAATTCTCCGTCAAATGATCCTTCCTCGCACAAATCAGTATACCCGCACAAACCCTTAAACACAACAGTCATGAACCACTAGGGCCCGAAGGTTGCCGGGTCCTGCTGATAAAACCGCTTCAACTCGTCATAGAGCCTCGGATACCTCTGCTGCAGGTCCTTGGGCCTCTCGAAGAACGACTCCGTGGCCACGGCGAAGAACTCGGCCGCGTTGGTCGCCCCGTACTCGTCCAGTACGGGCGAATCATTACCCGCCCCTACAATCTCGCGCCGGAACTTCTCGAAATCCTCCCCCAGGGCGCGGGCCCAGGCGATGAAGCTGGATCGGTCCTGCAAGACCGGCGTGCTGTCGCCGCGGCCGCCGGAACTGTCAAGCTGGTGCGCGAACTCGTGAAAGACAACATTCTGGCCGTCTTGAACATCGCCGGCGCTGCGGCGCACATCATCCCACGACAGGACCACCGAGCCGTGATGCCACGATTCGCCCAGCCGCACATCGTCCGTTTCGAGGACCGTGCCTCCCACGAAGTGGTGTACGTTGGCGGCGACGTACGCCCGAGGATATACGAGAATGGTCTTCAAACCGGGATAGTAATCGGTCTTGCGGTGCAGCAGGAGGATGCAGGCGTGGGCGGCGATGGTGATGCGGATCTGGTCGGTCATCCGGAGCCCGTTGCAGGCTTCGAATTGCTTCTCCGCCATGAACACAAGGATATGCCGGCGCAGCTCCTCCTGGTCGGCTTGGGGCAGTCGGCTGTAAAGAGGCACGTTCTTCTTGAGAAGCACCAGCCAGGCATCCGGGAAGGGCCGGCTCGCGATCTTCTTTCGGCGTCTATCCTTGAAACCAAACACGCATGTTCCCTTGCACATTTGCGGAAAACGATGTACTTATAACAGATTATGCAGAATTCACTACCATTTCTTACGACCGATTTCCCCGGCGTAGGCGGCGTTATCAAAGCCCGGCCGGAGGATTTCTTCGTCGAGGAGTTGCCCCTTTATCCGGCCAGCGGCGAAGGCACCCACATCTATGCCCTGATTCAGAAGAAAGGGATCGGCACGCGCGAAGCCTTGGACCGCATCGCCCGGGCCCTGAACGTCTCACGCCGGGAGATCGGCTTGGCGGGCTTGAAAGACGCGCAAGCCGTCGCCCGGCAATGGATCTCCGTCGAGCACGTCTCTCCCGAGCAGGTCGAAGGAGTGTCCCTCCCCGAGGTCCGCGTGCTGAAAACCACCCGGCATACGAACAAACTCAAGCCGGGCCACCTGGCGGGCAACCGCTTTGTCGTCCGGCTCCGTAAGCCCGCCCTGCCGCTGCCGCAGGCAGCAGAGATCGCTCAAAACGTGCTGGCCATCCTGAGCCGCCGCGGCGTGCCGAACTACTTCGGCCCCCAGCGGTTCGGCAACCACATGGACAACCACCTGCTCGGCAAGGCGATCCTCAAGAACGATATGGCGACCTTCACCGACCTGCTCCTGGGCCACCCCGACAAGGAATTGGATACGCCGCCTGTGTTCCAGGCCCGCACCCTGTACGAGCAGGGTCGCTACGAGGAGGCGGCCAAGCTGTGGCCGGGCCAGTTCTTCGATCAGCGCCGCTCCCTGCGGATTTTGGCCGGCAAGGGCAACCCCAAGAAGATCTTCTACCTGATCGACAAGCACCTCAAGGCTCTTTACATTTCCGCTTACCAGTCGCACCTGTTCAACCGCGTGCTCGCGGCCCGCATGCCCGATATCGACAAGCTGCTCCTTGGCGACATGGCTTACCTGCACAGGAACGGCGCCTGTTTCCACGTGGAGCAGCCCGAAGTGGAGCAGCCACGCTGCGACCGCTTCGAGATCAGCCCGACCGGTCCGCTCTGGGGCGGCCGAACCACCAAACTCACCGGCCCCGCGGGCGCCATCGAGAACCCCATCCTCGATGGCGAGGACCTCAATGACGAAGACTTTCGCCGGATGAAGCATCTCGGCTCGCGCGGCGGCCGTCGCCCGCTGCGTTTCCAGCCGCGCAATGCCGGTGTGACCTCGGGCAAAGACGACTGGGGCGAGTATCTCGAATTCCGCTTCGAGCTCGACTCCGGCTGCTACGCCACCGCCCTGACTGCCGAGATCACCAAAGACCGCGCCGCCGTCGCCTCCGAGCCGGAAGAGTAGCCGATGACGGAGGCACGATCGCGTTGTCTGCCGCGGATCATACCGGGAAGCCGAATGTGCGGAAGGAGATGATGATGAGACGGATGTGGATTGGGGTGCTGGTCTGGGGGATGGTCCAGACCATGGCGCTGGCACAGCCTGAGCCTGCGGCCCAGCAACTGCCGCGCTGGCGCGGGTTCAACCTGTTGGAGATGTTCTACAAGGGCAGCTCCACCGGGCCATTCAAGGAGGAGGACTTCAAGCTCATCTCGGAGTTGGGGTTCAATTTTGTGCGCCTGCCGATGGACTACCGCATCTGGATCAAAGGCGGCGATTGGAGCCAGTTCAATGAGGCGGCCTTCCAGTGGGTGGATCAGGCTATCGAGTACGGACGCCGCTATGGTGTGCATGTCTGTCTCAATTTTCACCGGGCGCCGGGGTACACGGTTGCCGATCCGCCGGAGCCTACCAGCTTGTGGACGGATGTCGCCACTCAGAAGGTTTGTGCCATGCACTGGGCTCGTTTTGCCAGACGGTACAAGGGCATACCCAACAGCCGCCTGAACTTCAACCTGCTCAACGAGCCTTCCGGCGTGGACGCAGCCGGGTACGCTAAAGTGGTCGGCCTGTTGGTCAAGGCCATTCACGATGAGGACCCCAATCGCCTGGTCATCGCGGACGGACTGGACTACGCCGTGACGCCCTGCTGGGACCTGGTTCCGCTGGGCGTGGCCCAGGCCACCCGCGGATACCAGCCCTTCACTCTGACCCACTACAAAGCCAGTTGGGCCGCGGGGTCGGACCAGTGGGCCGTGCCCGTCTGGCCGGAGCCATTGGGATTCGCCGGCTATCTGTATGGGCCCGCCAAGAAGGACATGCAGTCTGTAAAGACCCTTGATTCTGAGCAACAGCGGCGGTGGAAATGTCGTCTTGCGGGGTGGCTTGTCTCATGTTGACCGATGTTGTCGGTTGGTGTTTATCCTTGGCGTATACTTCGCCGTATAACTCGGGCGCGTCGTCGGTGCCAGTCCTCGCAGCTACCTGCTCGTTTGCCTGTTTGGCTTCATCGGCGTACAGGTCCCGCAATCCTGCAACAGCCTGACCGGCACTGTTCTGATTGAGTACTCTGGCGTACACGTCCATCGTCTGTGCCGCGGTGGCGTGGCGTAGAATCCCCTGGCTGGTCTTAACGTCTGTGCCCATCGATATCAGACCCGAAGCGCACTCGCCGCGCAGAGCGTGGAAATCGAAGAACGACCCGTCGGGGGCCTGGTAGGCAATTCCGGCGTCGGCCAGATCCTCTTTCAGCACATAGGCGGCCGTCTGCGGCAGGGAGAACACCGGGGCGCTCGGCAACTTGTTCGTCAGCAATCCCGCCAAGTCCCCGCAGAGGCCCGCGCTGAGGTTCTGCCAGCGGTCCACCTTGTTCTTGGTCGCTTTGACGCCCCGGATCAGCACGCGATGATTGCTCAAGTCGAAGTCGGCGGTCCGGAGTCGCCGAACTTCCTCTGCTCGCAGTCCTGTTTCAAAGACGAACGCATACAAGGTTGCCCGCGTCTGTCCGGGAAGCCCGAAGCGTGCCGGCCCGTTCTGTGCCGCGTGCAACAGGCGTTTGAACTCGTCAATACTCAGCGCCCGGCGTGGATGGCGGCGGTCCTGCTTCACGTCCAGGCTTTTCAGAGTCCGCAGAGGCGATTCCCTCGCCCAGCCCCGGTCGTTCGCCACCCAATTACAGAAACTCTTGAGGGCGGTCAGGTAGGCATTGCTGCGCCGGTAGGATACGTGGCGTGGTCCTTCGCGCAGGTCGCGCAGGAAGGCGTCTACTTTGTCCCGGTCGATGTCGTCCCAGGTAGAGAATCCGCGGGTCGCCACGACCTCGCGAGCCATCGCAATGGTCCTGTTGACGTGCCTGTCGTTGCGACCCCGCGCCGTCAGTGCCTCCCCATACTCGGCCACGAGCTCGGAGAGGGGTCGGGCCAGAGGAGTCTGCTTCCTCTCCAACAATGCGCAACTCTGCAAAGCCTCTGCAATGCGCGGATTCAACTGGTCACAGTAGGCTTGCAGGTCCGGGGGCAAGGGCTTGCCCTGCCAGATCACAAGATTCTCGATATGCTTGGCCAGGATACGGGAGTCCCCTTCATCCTCGAAGGCGGCCGTGTCCCGCTCGCGGTCCAGGTGGTCGCGGAAACTGATATGCCAGACCGATTGAACCACACGCATCTTGCCGCTGTCCGTCAGTATGGCCTTGACGATTTCTCCGCCCCGGCCCCTGTAGGTGACAGTCTTTTTCTCCTGGTTGACTTTCGCTCCCGGCGGTATCGCTCGGGTCGATTCGGGTCTGTAAATTCTCACAGTTCACCTCCTCGTAGAAAAAGCCCCGGCGCTGTGCGGTACTTCAAGAATGAAAACCGTCCGGTCCTTACGGACTCGGAACACCGGGGCTTTTTCGTTTGAGTGCGGTCGAAATGGAGTCTCGAAGTTTTCACGTCCTGATTGTCCCTTATCCGTTGTCCCGCGTCAAGAACATTTCGGATTCGCGCTCAACTTTTTTCCGTCCGGCGTCCTCCATTGCCTCGAACGCGGCCCGGTCCGGGGCCCCGGCGGCGCTCCACCGGGCCAGTTGTAGCCTGCTCCAGCGTACAGAACCGCCGATTACAATGCGCCTGGGGCAGAGACCCTCAGCATCCCAGCCGAGCCACGTAGACCGTGACACGCCGCACAGGGCCGCTGCCTCCTCTGCGCTGACAAGCAATTGTCGGTCTGGGGAGATAACTACCTTCACGTGTCTACTTCCTTCAGAAACAGGGGCCGGCCCCGCAGCCGACCCCCGCAATCCCGATCCAGAACAACATGGAACCCGCTAGACCAAAGCGTTCGAGAGCATTGTCACAAGGTCGCTGACCGATACCTTGATGTCTGAGACGTTGGCCCAGCCGTCGGA
This sequence comes from Planctomycetota bacterium, assembly GCA_023481165.1. Taxonomy (GTDB): domain Bacteria; phylum Planctomycetota; class Phycisphaerae; order Sedimentisphaerales; family Anaerobacaceae; genus PLanc-01. The sequence goes on from JAMCWO010000156.1 coordinate 5,120, forward strand.
AGCGAACTTGACTTTGAAGTTGGACAAGGCCGCCCGCAGGTCGCTCGTGCTCTTGACGACCTTGTCACTGACCAGGACGCTATCGCTCAGGTCCTTGACCAACCGGTCGCTGACGACCTTGAGGTCGCTGTTGGCCTTATTGAAGATCGCGTTGTCCGACAATTGCTTGTCGCTCACGAGGGTCGCATCGGACGTGGCCTTCAGGAGCCGGTCCGAGACGACCTTGAGGTCGCTCCGCCCCTTGACCGCGTCGTCGGAGGCGAGCTTCAGGTTGCTGCGCAGCGCCGTGCAGTCGCTCGTGGCAGTGCTCAAGTCGGAGCTCGCGACGGTCGGCGTGGCCAGCAAAAGGTTGGAGGTCAGCACCGCGAGATCGCTCTCTAAGTCTTGGCAGTACTCGTGTAAGTCGCCGTGCTCACGGAGCAGCTTGGTTGAATTCCAGTGGAAACCGGTTACGCTCTTTGCCATTGTAAATCTCCTTGACATTGGCTTCCCGCGGGCGACGTTTCGCCGGCCTGCCCGCAGGATTCAATTTCGGTTGTCGGTTCGTTGTTGGTGATGGCGTGGGGTGCCGGGTCCGCCTCCAGGGCCGGCTCGGTGCCGTCGCCCACAGCGGCGGGCGTCAATGCCGGGGCCGGCTGGGACTTCGTCGGCGCGGTCGTGATCTTCCTTTCGCCCTCGCGGTTGATGAGCCACTGAATATTCCCATGCCGCAAGGCGGTACGGAAGGCCAAAATCGGATGATCGGCGCGGAAACGGGTCAAGTGGAAGTTGGGTTCGCGGGACACACCCTGAACGCGAAGACCGTATTTCGCGCGGACCTGCGATATGATGGCGTCCATCATTTTGCGGTGCTCAGCGTAGCGTGCGGCGGCCGCGCGGCAGAGTTCGACGATCTCTTCCCCAACCACGAGATTCAATTCCGCCAAATAGACCTCGATTCTTTTGCCGACCCGGCGCTCGACCTCCTGCACCCAGGCGATTTCCCGATCGCCGTCCGCCATCAATTCGCGGACGACGCCGGTCTGCTCGATGCGATCACTGAGGGCGGTCACGTCCCGCGCTGCTCTGGAAATGCCACCGACAGATTCGCCGGCGGTGATTGCGTCGCGCAACTTGCCGGCCGCGGCCTCGCGCTGATCCTGAAGATTGTCTTGGCGATCCGCCCAGATCCGTTTGGCCCGGATCACGCGATCGCGCTGCTGGCGGGCCTCGGCAAGCGCGGCGAAATCCTCGGCAAAACCGGTCAAGGCCCTCTCCAACGGCGTTGGCTCGGGCACGTCCGCGGTCGTGCTGGCCTTAGTGTCAATGTCTTGCTGTTCGTCGTTCATGATCTGTTTTCCTTCATATGTCATTTGCCGCGAAAGCCGCCCAAATAGCGTCCCGTCTTGTCCCAGCGGGCACCTCTTTTTTTGAACCACAGACGGTCTGGACTGTCCTTGGCGACGTTTCCATAAAGTTGAGGACTGTAGGGATAGGCTGGGACGGTTTCCTTGACCCCCTCCTCCCCTTGTGAATCGTCATCTTCGGGCTCCAGGTCATCATCTTCATACTGCTCCGTATTCATCTGTACTCCTTTGAAACAGATTGCGGTTGTCTGGTTTATCGCCGCGACACCTGCGAATGGCCGCGCTTCAATTTCAGGGCATGCCGCCGCTGATGGGCGGCCGCCGGTTCAAAGATCCGGCGGCGCTGCTCGGCCTGCTCGACCGCGCAGGCACGGCGCATGATGCTGTTGAAGACGGTCGGTACGATCTCTCCAAGTCTCACGGGTTCGCTCATTCGTCGTTCCCCCAAAGCAAGTCTGTCGATGCCCCGGTTGTTGCCGGCCTGGTCCGGCTCGGTTCGGTCGATGCAGGTTCCGGTCGGCACGATCCCCGCGCCGCCAGCCCACGTTGCCTTCCCTCTGCCCAGGGCAGGAATGCGGCCAGCCGTTTCTTCCATTGCTCTTGAACGTCATCGGCCGGATTCATGGTTCACTCCGCGTCACACCCAACGCACGCGCGTCGATGCCGGTAATCCCGCGCTCGCCGCGCCGCCAAAGTGTTATCAGATCTTCGGGCAGATGTACGTCCGGCCGCGCGCCATACCGCCAATCCATCGCCAAGTCGGTCAGGATGTCCAGATCGCCGGCGCGAACACCGGCCCGGACCAGATCCCCCGCCAAGCCGAAGGCGTGGGCGACACCCCGGCGGAAAGCCTGCTCTTTGTGGTGGAGTTGTTCGAGTCGCTGCGGGTCCACGAGGGTGTCGGCAAGTGATTCCGCATGGACGTCCACCTTTGTCTCTTGAACCATACCCCCGGTGCTCTTAGCCCACTGCGGATTGATCCACGAAAGCAGCGCCGTTCGGCAGGTGCCGCAGAGGAGCGCCCGCTTGCCGATGCCATCGGCTCTTGATTCAATCCGCAGGTCGATCCAGTCGGCGGGAAGATCCGGACTCGATACCGCCCGCCCGCATCGATCGCAAGTGCAACTTCCATTCACCCTCACAGTGACCCTCCTTCCGTGCTTGCGCCCTCGGACGATTCATTGCCTGTGTCGGCTTGCGGCTTGGAGTTCTTCCCCTGTTTCCGAACGATCACGCCTTGTTCGGCGAACTCCATCCTATCCCAGTCGATCTTGCACCCGATGCTCAGACCCGTACCTTTGCCTTTGCGGCTTTTGCAGATGTGGATCGTTTCGTCGATCTTGCAGGAGAAGCGCCCGACATCGATCTCCGGGTTTATCATGGTGACTTCCTTGGGCGGCTTGTGACGCTCCAGCAATAACAAACACTGGCACAGCCGCTGGTAGGCGGCCCCGCCGGCGATGGAGTCCATATCGAGGGCCAGAGACCCTTTCCCGCAATGAGTCACGAGCAGGACCGATGCGTTGCAGGTGGACACCGTAAACTCCACCGACGACACGAATTCATGGTCGGCGATGTAGGGCTTGAACGACGGGCGGCAGACAGTGATAGGATCGGCAACGATGACGCGGTACCCATCACGGGCCCGGCCGCGAATCCAATCCGCCACCCAGGGCAGGTCAACCTGCTCGCCGGGTTTCTCCCAAACGGACCGGCCGAAGCGATCCAGGATGTGTTTCTGCCGTTCGTATGCTGCCCGGGCCTCGTCAGCGTGCGCTTTCACCCACTCGTCGTCAAGAAGACGACCGTTCTTCTCCAAGATGGCAACAAGTCGCCAATTGAGGAACGTCCGGTCTTCCTCCAGCCCGAGATAGGCGAAGCGGACCCCCTCCAGGAACCAGTGAAGCAGCGTCCACAACAGAATAAAGCTCTTCACGGCGCCCGCGCGGCCGGCGATGATGCAGACATTTTGCGGCAAGAGGGCCTTCGACAGCTTGCTCAGGAGTACGAACGGAAAAGCCAGCGAATACCACGTCCCCGCGATGATCTGGTCAAAACGCTCGCGAAGCCCCTCAGACAAATTCGACGATCGCGCGTTCTGGATCGCCTCGGCAATGACTTGCTTCGGATCGGAGCCGACCCGGCGGCATTGTGCGATGAGGTCAACGACATCCTCGGTCTCTTCGAGGTCCAGGCCCGTCGGCTCAATCCACGCACTCTCTGGTGGGTTCGGAAGGTGGCTCACCAGGTCTGCCGCCGTTTTCATGGCTGTACGGCCGGGGGTGTCGTTGTCGGGCCAGAAGACGGTTCGCTCTACTCCATCCAATGGGCCGAAGTCCGCCTGCTCGACCGCGCTGGCGCCGCCGGGCCAGCACGTGGCGTTGAACCCCATCGCCAGCAACGCATCAACCTTGGCCTCGCCTTCGACGATGATGATAGTCTTGGCCCCGCGATTCTCCTTGCGCCGGTACAGACGTGCCTTGCCCGCAGGTTTGCCCTCGACGAATACCCCGTCCGGCCGCTGGTAGAACTGAGGCATATCCTTCTTGCCCTTGGTCCGCGCGGACTCCGGCGGCTTGCGGTATCGCAAAACGAGCAGGTCGGCCCGGCCAGTGTCGGGATTCTCGTAGAAGTGCGCCGCCTCGAAGGTGGCGTTGAACCGGTGCTGTGCCTCCGCGTCCCTGATCGCCCGCAAAGCCTCGTAGCTCGCAAAGGTCCGGGCGGGCTTCTGGGCTGGATTTGCCGCGGGCGGGCGGGCGGGCGAATTCCCGGATTGATCGCGGTGGTCGGCCAGCACGTCCTCGAGACTCCGGCCGGTCGATACGGCGATCACGTCAAAGATGTCACCGTGCCAGCCGCAGGCGTGGCAGGTGAAGCGTACGGCGCCATCCTCCCCAACCTTGATTGATCCACTGGGCGACTTGTCGTCGTGCTGGGGATTCGGACAGGTGGCACTGTGGCCCGTCATCTTCGAGTGCGGTTTTGCCCGTTGTAGCGCGTTCCGCATCTCGGACTCGCTGTGCCTCATTTGTTCCTGTGTGGCCGTCAACATCATGCAGGCTCCTTCCCGTAGGCCGCAAGGATCTGGTCCTCAGGCGCCCCCTCCAGGTTCACGGCACCGGCTGACTCTTTCCGGGAACGGTATTTCTCGATGTCGAAACTGCCCGGCAGGAATCTCCACCACTTACAGGCGTCCGTCTTGGCCCGGCCCTCGTGCCGCGTGAAGAATTCGACCAGACTCCACGCGTACGTCCAGAACGTGTCCTCGGCCAGCAGGACGGCGGCGTAGTTGTCGATCGCCGCCCGGACCTCCGCAACGTCAAACTCCTGCAGCGCCGCCCGGATGGGCGTAGCCGCGTCCGTGGGAACGCCGCCGTCCGGTTTCAACTTACGACTGAGCCAATGGATGTGAACCTCTTGGCCGTTGTCCGGGTCGGTTTTGTTGATCGACGCGCCGGCGCGACTGTTCCAGTGGGTGAAGACGGCAAGGACATCAGGGTTGCCGCCGGCGTTTCCGTTTGGGGGGCTACAGGGGGGTTTCTTCTCTGCTTCTGCCTCTGCCTCTGCCTGGGCTTTCTGTGGATTATCTTGGCTGACTCCTGGCTTACGGTGCTTTTCGCGCCACCGTCGCTGTGCCTCCCGATTCTGCGGGCCGCGCTTCTCGGGGTCGCGTACCTGCCGGTATTTCCCGTAGTTGAGGATCTTCCACCCACCATCGATGACCTCGATCCGGCGGCCCTCGTGATCCCTGGTCCGGCTGTACGGGTCGGGCGACAACAGCGTCTGCAGGGCCCGCTCGCAGTCGGCGATATTCACGTTCGCGAGTGCCGCCAGACCGGGAATCGACGCCGCAACCTCGCCATACGCATCTGCGGTCGCCAACAGCGTAATCCAGACGATCCGCGTCTTGTCGTCCTCGCGCCAGATCGTCGATGTCACGATGGTGGAAAACAACTTAGTGAAGGAGTGGTTCATCGGCGACCCTCCAGCAGAAAAAGGTTGTACAGCCGGCGGGCATCAAAATGTCGCTGGTCGCGGCGGGACTTCAGCCTTGACATCATCGACTGTTGCGGGTAGCCTTGCTGCTGCTGAGACGAATTTCCCGCCGCGAGTTGCCCGCTCGTGGCCTGCGCCCGGATGGGGTTCATGCTACAAGTTCCTTCCTGCAGCTTCTCTCCTGCCGCAATTGGTCAATGATCGTCTCGGGAAAGACTCGGAGATTGCCCGCTCGAAACGCGGGTTCGATCCGCCGGCTCCGGATCAGGTATTCGACGACATGGTTCGGCCAGTTGAGCCGTCTGGCGATCTCGCCGATGGTCAATGCTCGTGCCATAGTCCATGACTCCAAAACGGTTACTGTTGACTGCGCAGCACAGAGTACGGCGATAAAGAAGATATAGCAAACCGTAATTCTCCGTAATACAGGTGTTACGGTTACGGAAGATGTAAGTCTCGCAGACTCAATCAGTTAAGAAATACGGAAAGAGGAGGTGTGTACAGTTCCGGGCGGAGTTACGAAGACTTCTTGCGGGCTATGTAGTGGGACTTTCGCTCGTTGAGCCAAGAATCAGGGTAGTACTTCTCTTTCGTGCTGGGGTCGCGCTCGACCTTGTTGTGGAGCGGACCGCGGAGGACATCGTCTTTGCACTCCCAATATTCCAGTGTAGAACGCGGCACACCGGCGGACTTGGCCCCCGTGTAGTTCTTGGGTGGCTTCCATCCATTCGTCTTGCTCCATGCCTGAGGTTCCTTGCTTGCGGTGCTGGGTGACTTCGCTTCCTCGTTGCCCTTCTTCAGTTTGGTCTTCACCCGCTCCTCGATTTGTCTGGCTTGGTCCCTTTCCCGCTGAACGGCGGCCTCTTTCTCCGCCTTGGCGCGTTCCTCAGCAGCGAGTCGTTCCCGTTCGGCCTGGTCCGCTCTGGCTTTCTCGCGGGCAACGGCTTTTTCCGCCCTTCGCTGAGTCCGCAGTACCTCCACCATCGCTCGTCTCTCGCGTTCGGCCGCTTCCTGCACAAGGCGCTTCTCCCGTTCCGCGCGTTCGATATTGAGGGTATCGGCGTCCCCGGGGAATGCGTCCAGGATCGGCTTGACCACTTCAGCCACCTTCCTCGCTGCGGCAACCACGTAGACCGGGAACGTGTTGCTCATTCTGTCGAACAACCGGGCTTCTTGCTCAAGCCCCATCTCCCTCCTGCGCAGGATCTCGCCTTTGCGCCATTCGGTGAAGAAGCTAAATTGGAAGTGCTGCGCGATAGGCTTGTCTGCGATCTGGTCCCACAACAGAGCCTTTGGCGGCATCAAATACACGAGTTCCGGCCGCCCTCGACTCAGGGTGTAATCAGTCGCAGCGCCTTGGAGTTCGTGGATCGCCTCCGAACACTGCTTAGCCTCTATCTCCAAACGTCCGTGCGCCTTCAAGGAGACCGGCAGTGCCTTCAGGTCTGCCTGGATCGGCTCCAGGTACAGATTCAGCAGTTCCGGTGCCTGGGCCCATACCTGCACCATCCCCTCATCGAGTCGCATAGCGGCGAGTTCGTCCATCACCATAAGAATTCGCCATGCCATCGGTCCTATCGGCGGCTTCAAGTTCGGCATCTGGGGAAAGGTGAAACGCCAGATCTTCGTGAGCCACTGCACCAAACCGGGGCACTTCGGGCGCAATTGCTCACCGTATTCGCCCCGCCGGCTCATGTACTCGGCCCGCGCATCGCACGTGTGCGAGTGCCTATGCTTGCGCCTATATCCGTGTTTGGGCAGGATCGCCATGATACTCTCTGCTGTAAAGAAGGCCCGGCCCGCGCCCTCTGCCGGCCGGGCCCGATCATTTCATCGGTCAGAACACGAGGCCGCCAACCGAAAGATCGCGCGCCAGACGGGCGCCCTGGACAAGTGTTTGGAGATCCTTGTCCTGGCGCAGTTCGCCGGCTCCGTGCCACAGGTGGTCCAGGTCAAACCTCTCAACCGGCCATCCGTCGTCGACAACGTCCCTGGGCAGTTGGGTGGCCGTGCAACACAGTTCCAAAATGGCCGCAATCGTGATCTTTGTCCGCGGGTCCAGGCTGTTGACGATGCGGCCGATCTCTTCCGTCTTGCCCGGCAACAACGTCTCGGCGCGGGCCTGCGCGTCCTTGGCGGCGTGGTATCCGTCGACTTCGTCCCTGAGAACCGCCTCGACGACACGGTAATCGAACATGCTCAAGTCGCCGTAATTCTCCCAGACCTGCCGGGCCCTGCCCTCCACGAAATCGCTGCTGATGCCCTCGTGGCGCACCGCCAGGCCGATAACCGTCTCGTCGGACATTTCGGCGGCCTTGTCGAGAAAGGTGTTCTCGACCTCCTCCTGCGACATGGGCGGACCTTTGAGCAGGTCCACCAGGATCTGCTCACACTCGCCGATGCGGACCCTCTCCCGCACGTAGCGCAATACCGTCTGGTACTCGCGACTCCGGCGGCTGACGGCCCTGTTCTGCGGCTTCGTGGTCTTGCCGGGTGTCGTGTTTCTTCTGTTTTGCATGGTGATCCCCTTTCCTTGAGAGAAAACCGGCCGGGGGGCATGCAGGCACAGAAGCGCCCGGTCATCCTTACGGGTAGACCTTCCCCGGCCAGAAATGGATTGAATGTGAGCTTCACGAAATGGTCTTCTGTTTTGCATACTCCCGATTCTACCACGTCGCGCCAGGTGGTCAACCTCGAATCCGAGAATTTTCTGGCGTAACGCTTCTGAGGCCGCCAAAGGCTCAGGAAGGGCCTTCCCCGCCTCCAGGAGCTCGCGAACCCCGGCCGGCGGGCAAATTCCCCGGTCGGGGTTCAGTTTCTTTTGCTGGCGGTGCCGCTGGGCCTCGGGTATCCTGAAGGCATGGCCCGCGCCGGCCGGTGTCGCCCAAACATTACGTCTAAACCACGTAGCTGCAAGCTCAACTGGGCCCCGGCCGCCGGGCCATGATTGGCTTTTTCGCAAATCTCCCCGCCGGTGACTTGACGCTACTGTCGCAACGTCGCATCATAGGGGCCGGCGGACCGGCTTGTAGGGCGTGATTGACGACGAGAAATCGTCGGCCCTCGCAAGCCCCAGCCCCGGCCGGCCCGCCATTGTGTGAGACCCAAGGGACTATGAGCGACTGGCAGGCAGAGCTCGGCAAGATCTTCACTGACATCGAACAGCATCGGCAGGAGTTGGCCGAACTGGCCCGGCGCCGCCAGCGCCAAGAGCAAGAGCGCGCCGATCGGACCGTCGGACAGCGGCTGGGCGCGGAACGGTTCGCCCGCGACGTGATAGAGCCCCTGTTGCGGGATATCGCCGCCGAACTCGGCAAGCACGGCCGGAGGGCCTCGGTTGGTGGAGACGGCTTGACGCGCTGGATTGAGGTCGCCGTCGAGTCGGGCGGGGTTTTCCGGTATGAGTTGATCTTGGAGCCGCAGCCGGCCTATGTAGTCCTGCGACGGCACAATTCCGCCATCGCGCGGTTTCCGGATGAAACGCCGGGAACGCATCAGTTGGTCCTCCGCAAGTCCATCGCCGTCGCCACGGCTGAAGATATCACGCGGGATTTCGTCCAGGAGTACCGCGAATACCTCTGGGTCGCCCACTTCGGAGCCCCGTCCCCGCTGTAGGCCGCATCGCTATGGACAAGGCCGAAATCCAACAGATCGCCGCCTTCCTGAACGATGTCCACGAGGATGTCTGCGAGGGGGAACAGGATACCGTCCTGCGGCTGATGCACGCCACTTTCGCCACAGAGGATCGAGGCACGGCTGGGACTCCGGAATTGACCCGGCGGCTTGCCTTCTATGCCCATCTTGACAAAAGCAGAGTCAGGCCGATAGGTTCTGACCATGCTACCTTTGCTCCGCATCGAGAAGACTCGGGTCGGCCGCGCCATCGAGAGGTCGCGGAGTAAGAACTTCTGGACCGCACTCGGGGCACGCCTGGCCGCCCAAGACCGCGACCGCCAAGCGAGAATTGCTCGCTATCAGGAACGGGCCGCGTTGCGGTTGCCGCTCTTCCAGTGAGACGGCTGTAGGGGGCGAGACTCTACTTCAGGGGCTATCTGTGTGGCGGATTTTTAAGATGATACACGCGACATTGAAGGTCCAAATTCCCCCGTACCCCCCTGTTTGCAAGGAATTCTTTCGGCTCCGGCCATCGATTCGGCCATCTTTGCGGCGGGTTGGGACACTGTTCTAAGGTGGTTTTGGATAGGTTTTAGCCGACTTGTGCGGAAGTGCCTTGTTTTAAGCCGTTTCGCGCGTGTTTGTCTTGCTTCTCCAGGTGTCCAATTGGCACAAAACCGGACACGTAAACTATTTTTTATCTCCTTTGTCCCGCGTGACTTGTGAGTAATTCCGGCCACTGTCCGGCCGGCAATCCGCTTGACTTCTCCTATCTTCGACCCCCTATTAGGGTAGGAGACAAAGATGTTCGACCCGGCAAGGTCAATCCGTTATACTAACAATGGTCCGTTCGGTGCGTCTGTTACCTTGCCGGGTTCTCACGTGCTGGACGGACCTTTTTTTTGGAGAACCTGGCAAATGGCAAATGAGACACACAACCTGATCGAAGTGCTGGAATTCGTCAAGGCGCAGGGTCTGGGCCCGTTCGCCGAAGTCGTCGGCCGATGGGTTTGGCTCACGTTCCCCGACAAGCCGGCCGCGGACGTGCGAGAGCAGATCAAGGGCTACGGTTTCCGATGGATCGTGAAACGCGGCCGGTGGGCGCACAACTGCGGCCACTACTCCATCGGCGGCCAGGCGGACCCGCGGACGAAATACCCCGTCCTGCCGGTCGATCTGGTTTCGGTCGATGATCTCCGGCCAGTGGCGGCTTGACGCGGTGACCTTGCGGGCCGTGGGCGCGCGTTCACGGCCCAATAGGACGTTGCGAAGAGCAAACCGAAATCAGTTTTAGGAGAACCCGGCTATGAACCTTTACGAAAAGTACAGACCATCGACGTTCGACCGCGTAGTCGGTCAAGACAAAGCCATCGGTCAAGTGGAGCGCATCCTGGAGCGTGAGGGCTGGGGCGGCAATGCCTTCTTTATCAGTGGGCCGTCCGGCACGGGCAAGAGTACCATCGCCCGGATTATCGCCAGCATCGGGGCCGATGAGTTTACAACGGAGCGCTTCGACAGTGCCGACGATCTGACCATGCAGGCGCTCGACAAGATCGAACAGACCATCGCCATGTACGGTTGGGGTCCGAAGAACGGCCGGGCCATCATCATCGAAGAGGCTCACGGGCTGCGCGGGCCGACAATTCGCCGGCTGCTGGGGCTGCTCGAAAGAATCCCGAAGCACGTCGTTTGGATCTTCACCACGACCGTAGATGGCCTGAACCTCTTCGAGGACAAGATCGACGCATCACCCTTACTGTCTCGGTGCCATGAAATCGCGCTCACGTCCCAAGGCTTGTGCAAAGCCTTCGCAAAGCACGTCCAAGCGATCGCGCTCGCGGAACACTTGGATGGAAAGCCGATTGCGGCCTACGAGCAGCTTGCCCGCGATTGCCGGAACAATTGCCGCATGATGCTGCAGCGCGTGGCCGATGGCAAGATGATGGACTGAGGGAATCCGGGCCGGCGCAACATGGGCCGGCCCTTTTCGGGCTTGCCGACACACTAATTCTGTAGAATTCGTGTGCGGTTTGGCGACAAGCCTCGTGGGGAGATAGACTTATGGCGAAAGTAAAGGCGTTTTCCTACTTGCGAGTATCGGGCAAAGGGCAGATCGACGGTGACGGATTCCCGCGGCAACGTGAGACCGTTGGCCGATACGCGCGGACCCATAGCATAGACATCGTCCGGGAATTCACCGATGGCGGAGTCTGCGGCGCGACGGAGCTTGCCGACCGGGACGGGCTCGCGGCGCTGCTCGACGCCATCGAATCGAACGGGGTCCGCCTGGTCCTGATCGAACGCGCTGACCGGCTCGCACGCGACTTGATGGTCTCCGAAGTGATCCTCGGGCAATTCCGGGACCTCGGCGTCGAAGTCACGGCAGCCGACTCAGGGACCGAGCTTACCGCCGGCGACGGCGATCCGACGCGCATCCTGATCCGGCAGGTCCTGGCGGCCGTGGCGCAATTCGACAAGTCGGTCACGGTGCTCAAGCTACGGGCCGCACGTGAGCGCCTGCGCCGTCAGAAGGGCCGATGTGAAGGCCGCAAGCCCTTTGGGTCCAGACCGGGCGAACAAGCCATCCTGGAGCGTATGCGGACGCTCCATCGCAAGCCGCCGGGCGGTGACCGGCTGGGACCCTACGAGATTGCCGCGCGGCTCAATCAAGAGGGCTTGGCAAGTCGGACGGGCAAACCGTGGCACGGTATGACCGTCCATCGCATCCTCGGGCGCGTTTGAGCCCGATCATGCGCGGCAGGATTGCAGAGGGCCGTCGGCGTCAAACCGGCGGCCCTTTTTGTTGCGTCGGGTTCTGGAAATCCGACTTCCGGGCCCCTAAACTGGGGGCGATCTCCGGCCCTCTTAGGGGGGCTATAGGGGGTATTATATTCTGCCTCTGCCTCTGCCTCTGCCTGGGCTTATTTCTGGCTTACTTGGCTTATGTTTGGCTTATGGTCAAAAACGGCATTTTTACGCAAAAAACCAAGACAATAGGGCTCTCTGTAGCCTTCTATGGGGTCCAGCGGAAGCCCCCCGTAATCAAGACATGATTACTCGACATTACGCCTGCTTACGCGTAAGCGCCCGACCATTATCCTTTTGTCGCGTTTCTTTCCTCCCATTTTCCGCCATAAGCCTCGTCCGGTCTTGCGTTTGGTCCGTCCGTGGTCTGTCCTGGCTGCATCTGGTCTTTGCCGGGGGCCATAGTACGGGCCTGGCGGCGGTCCCGGATCGTTCTGCGGGCGGCATACAAACCGGGTGGAAACCCCGCCCAAGGTCGGCCGATGGCTGGTCGGCGGAAACGTGCGAAAAGCGGGGGGTTTTGGGGTGGGGGATTGTTCCAAGGCACATTTCCTCAAGTTAATTGTCCCAGCGGCTCCAGTGGCCGTCAAATGCCCTTCCTTGACGCGTAGGAAGCTATCCTGAGTCGGTCTCAGACCGCCGCGGGGGGTTTGGCTCGGATTCGATAGTTGGCCTTGGTTTGCTGGCGTCTCTCGGCCCGGCAGGTTGCGCAACATCGTTCCCGCTTCTTCAGGAGGGCGCCGCAGGTGCATCTTCGTCCGTCCAGGCTGGGGATACTGGCGGGGGATTGCCGGCGTCGTTGGCTGGCCTCCGCTTGCTCCTGGGTCCGGGTGGATTCCGGCTCAGGGTCCGGGTGCCGATCGCTCTCGGGTGGGTCCTGGTCGACGGGGTCGGGCTTGGCTGGGCCGGGGGTTTGGCGGTCTGCGTCGGGTTCGTGGTCTGGTTGCCGGCGGGTGGTCACGGCAACCGTGCGGCAGCGGGCCGTTTGTAATACAGAAGTTGCCAAAAACGGGCCCCCCCTATCGCAGGTCGGGTCCGGGGGAGATCCTCGCCGCTTCCCTACGTAGCGTGTGGTTGCTGAGCAGGCAACGGCATGTCCTGGTCTGACCGGACTGCCGCCGGAGACTGCTGCTCTCGGTAGCTCCTGATGTACTGCCGCATGGTCCGCCGCCTGTTCTGCGTCCGGCAGGCATCGCAGAGGCGCTTACCTTTGGGCAGAGCGGCGCCGCAGGCGCAGGTCCGGGTCCGGGGGCTGGCCGGTTCGCGGGGTCCGGTGACCGGCAGGTCTTCCCGCGGTGTGTCGAGCGCTGGTGGGGTGGCTGGGTCCGGCTCGGGACCCGCCTGGCGTCCATTCTCGGGCTGGTCCTGCTTGATGGGCTCGGGGTGGGCCGGGGTTCGCCGGCGGGATAGCGGGAACACTTGGCCGCACGTGCCGGGCATCACGTCCGGCAGGCGGTTGAAGTCTCGGCAGGTGAAGTCCCTGGACGCGTGCCACCCCTGACAGCGCATGGCGCCGTGATCCGGCCCGTAGAATTTCGGACAGTCGCAACAGTTCTCGTGGAGCTCGAAGTCTCGTCGGAGTTCGACGCCGAAGTTGGGGAACGTGCGCACACTGTCCTCCTGGTGATCAGGTCTCGGGCTGGCTCTTGAAAACCTGCATCGTGTCGCCGCTCATAATTCGCCTCCGATACTGGCCCCGCCGTTCGTCCAGCCGACGACCTCAAAGCCGGGCCGGCGCCGCGCCCCCTGGTCGGGCACGATGGTCAGATTCTCGACCGTGCGGCAGCCCTGATAATATTCCTCCAGGTCCGTCCGCCCGGCCATGTCGGGGGCCAGTTCGCCGGAACCGAGATTGTTGTCGATCAGATCCATCTATAACTCCACCGGCAAGTCATTGGCCACAGCCGGAATGCCCGGCACTCCGGGCGTGCCGAGGTCTCCATCGAAATTGACATCGCCCTGCAACCAGGCCCCACCCGCGGCGGCGCTCCAATACCTCAATATACCTGCGGGCAGATCGCCCGGGATGCCCAGTGCGCCGCCGTTGGTGTTGTAGTAGTAAAACACCGTGGTTTGCATACCCGTGGCCTCCTGATTGACCACCACCAGATTCCCGTACAGATCAAAGAACAGGCCGGTCCCGTAAGCGGGTCCCGCCCAACTGTCGATGAAGTTCAGAGTTGAGCCGTCCCATTGGAACTTGTGAATCTCGGTACTCGTCGCACCAGTCGGGATCAGGACGTAAATGAATCCATCGTAGACGGCGATCTCCCCGGTCCCAATCCTCCGTGTATAGGTCAGAGTGCCTGACTCGTAAGTTGTGCCCACGCAATAGGTGCCCCCCTTACTGTCGTCGAAGGTGCGGACGCCCAGGTTGTACATCTTGGCGATCGTCGTCGGTCCCTCGCTGGTAAGGCAGCCCATGTAGCCGCCGCCGATCACGATGCCCAGCGTATCGTCCACCGCGACCTCGTAGACCAGACCAAAGGCAATGTGCCCTGGTTCAGGCGACTGGCCCATCGCAGTCAGTTGCGTTACGGCACCCGTATCCGCATTGATTTGGATGACGGGCGCGCCGTTGTTCTGAGAGGTGTAGGCGTTGCCATTCGCGTCCACGGCAAGTTCATAACCGATGACGGGAATCGCGGTCGTGGCCCAGACCGACAGGCCCGTCACCAAGTCAAACTTGATGACGTGATTCGGCTCAGAGAGCAGGATATAGAGATATTGCTCGTTCGCATCCAGGACCAGCGACAGGCAGGTGGAACTCAGCGTGAGTTCAATGCCGGCCGGCCAAGTGAAAAGGGTTGAATCGGTGGTGCCATCCGGCGCAATTCTTGTGAGGCAACTGCCGCTGCCCGCATCCCAGTTGTGGCCGTAATAGAAATTGCCCGCCGAATCCCGCACGGTGCGACCCGCACTCGGAAGTGCCAGTGTGATCTTCTTGATAACCGTTTCGGTCCCGTCGAAGGTTTCGGCAGCGTAAACCTCCAGAATCTGCAATTCGTTCGCCGAGGTTCCAGCCTGAAGGACGAAGGTGCCGTTGTAACTGGCCGTTCCTGCGACCGTGACCGTCTCGCCGGCGGCGAAAGGATGGCCGGTAAAGGGCAGGCCCACGATTCCCCCGCCGACGTTCCGCGCGACGCCGCCCGCGTCGAGATAGCATTTGGCGGTCACGTCGCCCAGGGCGATCCCGTAGATCATATTACATTCACTGAGATAGGTCATCTTGTACGTGGCCGGGACTGCCGGCACCTCCGGCACGGCCGGCGTAATGATGGTTTCCCGGATGATCTCCAGACCCGGTCGCCGTTCCGCGCCGCCGCTGCCGATCATGACCACGCAGTTTTCCAGGGTCCGGCAGCCGTGCGGATATTGGAGCGCCGCCGTGCGGCCGTTCATCCCCGGCGCCAACTCGCCGGACTCGAAACTATTGCGGATCAGGTCCATCAGAGTTCACCTCCAATAATCGATCCGCCTTCCGTCCAGCCGACGACCTCGAAGCCCGGCCGCCGCGTGGCTCCGCCGCCGGGTTTCGTCAGCACGTTCTCCTCCTGGCGCGCCCCGGCGTAGTATTCTTCCAGGTCCGTCCGCCCGGCCATCTTGGACGAAAGTTCACCCGCCAGAAACCTCGTAGTGATCAAGTCCATAGGTTGCTACTCCGATTTCCGTGTGTTGTCTGTCTCGGGCCCAAGAGACCTCGGCGCCGCAGCAGCCGCCGGGTCCGCCAACGCGAAAGCTGCTCGCGGGTCAGCAGGACAAAGTCGATGGCGGCCAGGGTGACAATGCCGATGATGATGTAAGTGGTCATGCTCATAGGTTGCCCTCCACAATGGATTGTCGATCGATCCCCGCGGCGCGCAAAGCGGCGCCGCGGACAGTGTTCGATAGGTGGGGCCAAGCCTGGATCAGGCGGGCCAAGTCGGGGTGTGCGCGTATAATTCGCGTATAACTGCCGTCATGGCATTGTGCAAAACCGCTTTCCTGATGTCCTATACGGGATTTTGGCTGCTCGTCGGAAGGACATGCAGTCCCCCGTGATCATCGAGGCGACCCTGCCACAGCCGTTCACGTTCCGCGTCCGCGTGGGCACTGTGTCAGCCTCCAGCCGTCTGGAAGTCTCCGTTGATCGTCCGACTGAACCCATTTGGTTTCAGGACTTCAAGCCCGGACCGGGGGCCGGTCCCTGGAAGCAGGTGGTGTACATGCCCCAATGGGGTATCTACCAGAACATCTACGATCAGGAGTTCGCCATTCCTATCCCCATATGCCGGCGGCAGATTCGACTGGACAATACCGTCGGTGACTGGATGACGATCACGGAGATCGGGCTGCAACTGGCGGACGGCCGAGTATTCTCCCTGCGGGTGAATTCTCGTTGGGGCGAGTCCAACCGGGTGCTTCGATTCGATCCCTCGAATCCGGCCGGCGCATTTCAGAGCGATGTCGCCATCGACCGGCAGTGGTTGTGGGACAAGTACGTCCAGCCCTGGGTCCAGCTCAAGGAAGCCGGCGTGGGTGTGATGGTGGGCGAATGGGGCGCCTACAACCAGACGCCTCATGACGTGACCTTGCGCTGGATGGAGGACTGTCTGAAGAATTGGCAGCAGGCCGGACTCGGGTGGGCCTTGTGGAACTTCCGTGGCTCGTTCGGCGTGCTGGACAGCGGCCGGGCGGACGTACAGTACGAAGACTTCCGCGGCCACAAGCTCGACCGCCAAATGCTGGAGCTCCTCCAGCGATATTAACCAGCCACGTACGTGAAAGGTCTTTGCGGACGACCACTTGCTCGCGGGGTCGCTTGAACAGATGGAACTATCCGAGATATCCAGAATCGAAGAACAATATGCCGGCGCACATGGCAAGCCGGTGCTCGGCGAGGCGTTTCAGCACCTGAAGGCCCGGTGGGATGCGGGACAGCGTGATCGCGAGACATGCCTGCGATTGCTCTTCCTCACGTGGTACTGTTGCTCTGAACCCAATGAGTTCACGGGTTTACCCGGCAACGTCAATACAGCGGGTCTTTTTCCCTCCATCTTCGCTCAGCTCAACGAGATGACTTCCGACGATCCTGAGTTTCTATTCGTCGTCGGGTACATGGCCAGTCTCTGGTCCTGGTGTTGCGGAGAGCCACGTGAATGGGAGGAGACTGGCAAAGAATGCCTGAGACGTTTCCAATCCAGCGGGAAACATCTCGAGTCGAAGACGTTTGTGGGTAGAGGAACATACGGGCATTACTTCGCTCACATCGTCGAATCCGGCTGGATCGAAAAGTACATGAAAGCGACAATTGAGGGGATTCCCGGCACGCCGTGTTGATTGTGCCGGATGTGCGAGTCGCTACGCCGCTACACAGGACCCCATTTGCTGTTGGCTCAGTTGGCGTCGGCGGAGGCGAATTGCTTGCGGTGGTAGTCGCGGTAGAGGCCGCCGTTGGCGAGCAGTTCGTGGTGGGTGCCGGACTCGACGACCTGGCCGGCCGACAAGACCAGGATGCGATCGGCGTTGATGATTGTCGAGAGACGATGAGCAATGATGAATGTGGTCCGTCCCACGACCAGACGTTTCATGGCAAGTTGAATCAGATGCTCAGACTCAGGGTCGAGGTTGGCCGTGGCTTCATCCAGGATCAGGATTCTGGGGTCCTTCAGGAAGGCGCGGGCTATGGTGATTCGCTGGCGCTGGCCGCCGGAGAGGAAGCAGCCGCGTTCCCCCACCTCGGAATCGAACCCGTGAGGCATGTCCATAATGAATTCGTAGGCGTTGGCCGCCCGGCTGGCCGCGATGACTTCCTCGTCCGTCGCTTCCGGCTTGCCGTACAGGATATTCTCGCGGACCGAGCCGCTGAACAGGATCGGGTCCTGCAACACCATCCCGATGTGGCGCCGGAGGGACTTGATCGTGACCTCCCGCACATCATGGCCGTCGATCCGGATGTGGCCGGCTTGGACATCGTAGAAGCGGGGAATCAGACTGATGATCGTGGTCTTGCCCGAACCGCTGGGGCCGACTAGGGCCACCCGCTCGCCCGGCCGCACGCGCAAGGCCACATCGTGCAGCACCGGGCAACTCTCGTTGTAGGAGAAGCTGACCCGGTCGAACTCCACCTCACCGCGGATTTGGGGCAACTCCACCGCGCCGGGAGCATCGACGATCTCCGGCTTCTCATCCATGATCTCGTAGATGCGGTCCAGGGCCGCCATCGCGTTGGCATAGACCACGTTCAATTCCGAGAACCGCTGCAAGGGCAGGTACAGCGGCGCCAGGTACATGGTCACGGCGATCAGCTCGCCCACGGTCATGGCGCCCGCGATCACGCGGTAGCCACCGAAGCAGATCACGATCAGCGGCGAGATGCCCACGAGCGTTCCCGTGATGGACTGGTTGAGGCTCTGGATAAGGACCCGCTTCATGTTCGTCGAGAACAGCCGCTCGGAGTCGCATTCAAACCGCTTCCGTTCGGTATGCTCCTGGGCAAACGCGTGCACCACGACGCTGCCGGCGATCCGCTCCTGGGCACTGCTGCTCATCACCGACAGCTCATCCTGGAGCTGCCGGGTCACCGTCCGCATCTCGCGGCTGAAGCGCCGGAAGAAGAACAGGTACACCGGAAAGGTCGCGAGGGCCACGACGGTGGTGAGCACGTCGATCCGCAGCAGAAAATAGAGGATCACCACGAGGGCGATGGCGTCCATCCAGATGTTCGTGATGGCCGTGCCGACGAGGTTTTGCGCCAGGGCGATGTCGCTGATCAGGCGGGTCAGAATCGCCCCGCTCTTGTTGCGATGGAAGAACGACGCCGACATGCGCAGGATGCGGTAGTAGAGATCACACCGCATGTTGAACACCGCCCGGTTGCTCGCCTTGTCCGCGCAGAGATGGCGGATATAGACAAACGGGGCGTAGAGGAACACGAAGATAGCGGCCATCCCGCCCGCATAGAACAACAGTTCGTGGGTCTTCTGCCGGCTCGTCAGCATCTCGTTGAGAAAGACATCGTCCAGCAGGTGCCGCGTGACCTGCGGCATCAGCAGCGGCACCGTGAACTTGACGATGCCCCCGGCGACCGCCAGGACCAGATACTTCCAATAAGGCCGAACGTATTCAGCGAACCGCCAGAAATTATGACGTTTTACTTCTGTACTCACACCTGTTACCTTCGTCTGTGGACCCCCTCCCGCTGCAGAGCATTGCTCGAGTGATTGCATGATTTTACACTTTACAGCCCCTTGGATCAATGGCTTCAATCATCAACAAGTAGGAACATACGTTTGTTCCCCGCCAGGGTTTGCGCGGGCCGAGGAGTGTAGAAGGAAGGTGCGTATGCGGGCATCCTGCAGGCGGTTGACAGTCGCGGCGATCTTGTCTTTGACGGTGCAGGCTCAGGCCCGGATATGGCACGTCGCCCAGAACACGCTGCTTGGGCTTGACCCCAACGACCAGGTCACCACGATCGGCAAAGGCGTGGCACGTCTGGAACCTGGAGATACGCTGCTCGTACATGGGGGTGTTTACCGTGAACAGGTCGCTCTCGACAAGAGCGGCACGGCCCAACAGCCTATCACGGTCAGTGCCGCCGAGGGCGAAACTGTCACCCTCACCGGCGCCGATCACATCACGGATTGGACGCTAATTCCAGACGCCGACGGGGTTTACAGCACGTCCTGGCCGTACACATTCGTCGCGTGGAACAAGAGCTACACCCACCCCAACGATGATTACCATCGTCTGATCGGGCGTTGCGAACAGGTCTTCATCAATGGCTACCCGCTTCACCAAGTGCTCGAACGCGACAGGCTCAGCCGGGGGACGTTCTTCGTGGACTTTGAGGCCCAGCGCCTTTACGTCGAGCCCGCCGACAATCAGGAGATCGTCAAGAACAAGGCCATGGTCGAGGCCTCCACCCGCGACCAGACTCTGAAAGTCCGGGGCAGCTACGTCATCGTCAAAGGGCTTCGTTTCCGCTATGCGGCGAATCGGGCACAACAAGGGGCCGTCCAAGTCTCTGGCGATCACGTCACCGTCGCGGATTGTACTTTCGAGTACACCAACGCCAGCGGGGCCGCCTTCACGGGCAAGGACATGATCGTCCGCAACTGTACCTTCCAGCAAAACGGCCAGCTTGGCTTCGGGGCCAGTCGTGCGCACGGCCTGCTCATGACCGGTTGCATCGTGCGGAACAACAACACCAAAGGCTTCGATCGAGGCTGGGAGGCCGGGGGCAACAAGATCTGCCTGACGCGCGGCGCCATCCTCGAAAACAGCGTCTTCGCGGAAAATCGCGGCAACGGCATCTGGTTCGACATTGGCAATGAGGATTGCCAGGTGCGGAACTGCCTGATCGCCAACAACGAGAACGCCGGCATCTTCTATGAGATCTCGTATGGCTTGCATGCCCACGACAACGTGATCGTTGGCAACGGCTTTGCCTTTACGCCGGGAGCATGGGGGGCGGCCGCCGGCATCAGTCTATCCAGTTCACCGTCCTGCACCATCGAGCGTAATCTCATCCTGGGCAACAAGGAAGGTTTCAACTTCCGCGAACAATCCCGCAGCACTCCCCGAATCGATAGCAGGAAACCTGAGCCGGTCTGGAACCACGATCAGATCATCCGCCACAATGTCCTGGCCTACAACAGGGATGCCCAGGTCTGGGGCTGGTTCGATGTCCCGGATGAGCGCCACTGGCCCCAATCGATGCAAGCGGCCCCAAAGGCAAGTCTATCCCTGGAAGACCTTCATCTGGCCTTCACAGAGAATCTCTATTGGTCGGGTCCCGGTCAGGACCTGTTCAACTGGGGCGTCACGTGGAAGAAACACAAGCGCTACACGGACCTCGACGAAGTCCGCAAGGACTTGGCGATAGACCAGCGCAGTGAGGTGGCTGAATTCCACGTCGACGATTATGCCAAGCTCGATCTGCGCGTGCCGGCCGGTAGTCCCGCTGTCAAGATGGACTGCTACCCCCACGGGACTGTTCCGGGTGTCCGGCTCGGAACACTTCCATAGGCGCACGGTCCCGGACAAGACAGGAGTCTTCGGATGAGAGGACGTTCTTTCACGATCGTGGCGCTTGTGCTGCTGCTGGCCGACGGTTTGGGGCTTCCTGCGGAAGCGGAAGCCGGGACTATCTCTGTGTCTCCCGACGGCTCCGTGGCCACGCTGGAGCGGGCCCGCGATCTGATCCGGCAGCAGAAGAGCACCGCCGGTCTCCAGGAACCGATGCATGTCGTCGTGGCGAGCGGGACCTACATAATGGCGGCGCCGTTCCTCCTGACGCCACAAGATAGCGGCACAGACCGGTTCGGTGTGGTCTACGAAGCGGCGCCCGGCGCCAAACCCGTCTTTACGGGTGGCAAGGCTATCACCGACTTTCAGCCGGCTACGGACGGCGTGTGGAAAACGCATATCCCAGAGGCTGCCTCCGGGGCGTGGTACTTCGAGCAGCTTTTCGTGAACGGCCGCCGGGCCGTGCGGGCTCGCAGTCCGAACAAGTTCTATCACTACATGGTTGACGTCCAGGAGGAAGCTCTCGACAAGAGCGCCGGGCAAAGGCCGGCCCGCGCCCGCCAGACGGTAACGGTCCGACCTGAGGACCTCCGGCCACTGCTCGGGCTCAGCGGTCAGGAACTCCGCGACGTGCAGATGGTCATCTATCATAAGTGGGACAACACGACCAGATTCCTTGAACAGGTGAACGAAAAGGATGCTACCATCCTCACGACCGGCCAAGGCCGCAAGCCCTGGAATTCCTGGGGTAAGGGGGACCGTTACCACCTGGAGAACTTCAAGGCGGTGTTGGATGCCCCCGGCGAATGGTTCCTCGCCCGCGACGGCTGGCTGTACTACAAGCCTTTGGACGGCGAGGACATGCGCACCGCCGAGGTCGTTGCTCCTGTCGTCGACAAGCTCGTGGTCCTCGAGGGCGATGCGCCAAACGGCAAGTATGTCGAGAATATCACCATCAAGGGCCTAACGTTCCTCCACGCCGAGTACCACATGCCGCCGGGCGGATTCGAGGCAAGCCAGGCGGCCGCACCCATCGATGCGGCGGTCATGGCCGACGGCGCGCGCAACATCGTGATTCAGGAATGCGAGTTCGGCCACATCGGCCGCTACGGCGTCTGGTTCCGCAAGGGCTGCCAGAACTGCACTCTGCAACGATGCTACGTGCACGACTTCGGCGCCGGCGGCGTCCGCATCGGCGAAGCGAGCGTGCCGAGGACTGAACCAGAGCAGACCGGCCACATCACGCTCGACAACAACATCATCCGCCACGGAGGACGCATCTTCCCCTGCGCGGTTGGCGTCTGGATCGGCCATAGCGCCGACAACACGGTCACGCACAATGAGATCGCCGACATGTACTACACGGGCATCTCGGCCGGCTGGATCTGGGGCTACGCGGGCAGCATCGCCAAACGCAACAACATCAGCTTCAATCGTATCCATCATCTGGGCTGGGCCGTACTCAGCGACATGGGCGGCATCTACACGCTGGGGGCCTCGGAAGGCACGGTCGTCAGTAACAACATCTTCCACGATATCTACGCCTACTCCTATGGCGGCTGGGGCCTCTACACCGATGAAGGCAGCACCGGGATTGTGATGGAGAAGAACCTCATCTACAACACCAAGACCGGCAGCTTCCACCAGCACTACGGCCAAGAGAACGTCATCCGCAACAACATCTTCGTCAACAGCATGCTCCATCAGATCCAGGCCACCCGGGTCGAGTCGCACCTGTCGTTTACGTTCGAGAAGAACATCGTTTACTGGGAAACCGGCCCCTTGCTGGCGGGCCCCTGGACCAAGATTAACATCAACATGGACAACAACTGCTACTGGAACGCGGCGGGCCAGCCGGTCACATTCACGAATCTGACACTCGATCAGTGGCGCCAGCAGCAAAAGCACGATCAGCACTCGATTATCGCAGACCCCGGGTTTGTCGATCCCAAGAACCTGGACTTCCACCTGAAGCCGGACTCCCCTGCTTTGAAGCTCGGTTTCGAGCCGTTTGACTACACGCAGGCCGGCGTCTATGGCGATCCGGCTTGGGTTGCGAAAGCGAACGAAGTCACCTATCCGCCCCTGGAGTGGCCGCCGGAAGCGCCGCCGGTGGCGATCAAGGATGATTTCGAGAAGACAGCCGTCGGCCAGCCACCGCAGAACGCGGAAGTCCACGTCGAGAACAAAGGCGACTCGATCGTCGTGACCGACGAAACCGCCGCGAGCGGCAGTCACAGTCTGAAGATCGCGGATGCTCCGGGCCTGCAAAACGTGTGGAATCCGCACCTGGCTTATTCCCCGAACCACGGCACCGGCACGACGCGCTGTGCGTTCGACCTGCGGATTGAGCGCGGCGTCTCGATCAATCACGAGTGGCGGGACTGGCGCAACTCCCCCTACAGCGTCGGTCCCAGTTTCTCGGTGGTTGGCGACGCTCTGCAGGCCGGCGGCAGAGCGCTCCTGCACCTGCCTATCGGCAGATGGGTCCACATCGAAGTGACTGCCGATCTGGGTCCGAAGAACACCGGTACCTGGACCTTGGCCGTCACCCTACCTGGCGAGTCGCCAAAGGTATTCAAGGCTCTGAAAGACGGCAGCACCACCTTCGAGAGACTCACCTGGCTCGGCTTCACCAGCAACGCGACCGACAAGACCATGTTCTATCTGGACAACCTTCAGATCACGAACGAGCTCTGAGATGATGCCGCGCCAGACGGCTGGCTGATCTCGATTCTCTCTGTCGTTGATCTGCCCCATCACCTCAGGCCCTTGCCGTGCAGGCTAGAGGAATAAAGGATTGACAAAGCAAGCGATTCTAGTACAGTATCATACGTCTTGGCGTTAAGATCTACGAAAGGTGCCGGGGAGCGCAAGACTTGAACAAGATGGGCACGAGTGGGATGTATTGATTTTGGCGAGTACGCAAGAGGAAAATGATCCAGACGAACGACGTCAAGGAAATCGCCCATGCTCGCCTCCAAGACGCGGACATTTTGCTGACCTCCGAAAGGTACGATGGTGCCATCTATCTTTGCGGCTACGCTATTGAACTGGCTTTGAAAGCGCGAATATGCCAGACATTGAAGTGGTCGGGCTACCCACAAACCAATGCAGAGTTCAAGGATTACCAGAGCTTCAAAACACACGATTTGGATGTTCTGCTCCATCTGACAGGGCGTGAGCAAAACATAAAGACAAAGTTCTTCGCCGAGTGGTCGGCTGTCGCACAGTGGAATCCTACCGCAAGGTATCAGCCCGTAGGGACGGCCAACGAAGCTGACGCAAGGTTGATGATCTCGGCGGCCAAGGTATTGGTGACAAAAATATGAACGAAATCATAGAGAAACTCGTGCAGGTTGAACGGGAAATGGCCACTGAGAAAGGTAGGCTCCTCGTGTTCGCCTTGTTTCTCCGGGAAGATGCGCCGGACCTATGGGATGTCATAGTGGCCGCTCCCTGGGTAACACCGGATAAATCTGGCTCATTGCAGTACATATCCAGCAAGCTCAGTTCTGCTCTTGCGCCGGATGAACTGACAAAGCTGTCCCGAATTGTTTTGATCGAACCGGACAGCCCAGCGCTCTCCGCTTTGCAGAAGGCAGTTCATGTTGAGCATGGCACCGCAGAGATCAGAGATGGCAATTTCTTTGGTCTACCGATCAAACATGCCTATCTTATCACTTCGAGACGAGACGTAGACCGTGAATCGACGGAGCCGGTTCAGCCGACCCGGTAAGCGGTTCCGGCGGCGAAAGCTGACAAAATCGCTGCGATTTCGCCGCAGGAGTACCAATTGCATCCTGCATCCCCTGACTTACTTGGTGAGCCAGGAGGGGCCGCACTTGGTGTCGACTTTGAGCGGGACGTCGAAGTGGATGGCGTTGATCATTTCTTCCGCGATCCACTGCGCGTGCTTGCCGGCTTCGGTGATCGGGACCTCGAAGACCAGTTCGTCGTGAACTTGCAGGATCATGCGGATCGGAAGCTTCTCGGCCTTGATCCGACGATGGATGGCGACCATGGCGACCTTGATCAGGTCGGCGGCGGAGCCCTGGATCACCGTGTTGACCGCCAGCCGCTCCGCCTGGGCCCGGCGGCCCTGGTTCTTGCTCTTGATATCTACGATCCGGCGCCGGCGGCCGAGGATCGTCTCCGCGTAGCCGGTCCGTTTGGCCTTGGCGATGCACTGGTCGATGAAGGCCCGAATCGAGCCGTAGCGGACGAAGTACGCCGCGATGAACTGCTTGGCCTCCGCCGGACTCATGCCGATGTTGCGCGCCAGGCCCAGGGCCCCCTGGCCGTAGATAATGCCGAAGTTGACCGTCTTGCACCGCGAGCGCATCTCGCTGGTCACCTGGTCGAGCGGCACGTTATAGATCTGCGAAGCGACAAACCGGTGGATGTCCTGATCGGCAGCGAAGGCGGCCCGCAGCGTCTCGTCGCCGGAGAAGTGGGCGAGCAGCCGCAGCTCGATCTGGCTGTAGTCGGCGCTGAGGATGCAGTCGTTCTTGCGTTCCGGCACGAACGCGGCGCGGATCTTGCGGCCCAACTCCGTGCGGATGGGGATATTCTGCAGATTGGGATTGCTCGAAGAGAGGCGGCCCGTCGCGGTCACGGTCTGATTGAACGACGTGTGCACCCGCCCGGTCTTCGGGTCGATGATCGCCCCCAGCTTGTCCACGTAGGTGTTCTTGAGCTTGCCCAGGGTGCGGTACTCGAGGATCAGGTTCGCAATCGGATGCTGGTCCGTCAGGTCGTCGAGTACTTCGGCGTCCGTGCTGCGATTCGCCTTGCCGAGTCGGCCGGGCGTCAGTTTGAGCTTGTCGAAGAGCACCTCCGCGAGCTGCTTGGGCGAGTCGATATTGAAGACCGTCCCGGCCTCCTTATAGATCTGCTCGGCCACCTGTCCGATGGCCTCATCCAGTTCGCCCGACATCCGGCGCAGCAGACCTGTATCGATGGAGACACCATTGTACTCCAGGTCGGTCAGCACCTCAACCAGCGGCATCTCGACCTCATGGAACAGGCGATTGAGCGGCGGCTCCTTTTCGAGGCGGTCCTTAAGGCATAGATACATCTGGTACGTGATATCGGCGTCTTCCCCCGAGTACTCGCACGCGGTTTCCAGGTCCACCAGATCGAACGTGAGCTGGTTCTTGCCCTTGCCGATCAGGCTGACGATGGGGATGGATTCGTAATTGAGGAAGTCCAAAGCGAGATTGTCCAGCGAGTGGGACATCCGCTCCGGGTCGAGAACGTACGAGGCCACCATCGTATCGAAGTAGACCCCGCCGAGCGGCATCTGGGCGTTCCGCAGGACGGTCATATCATACTTGAGGTTCTGGCCGATCTTCTTGACACGCTCGTCCGCCAGAATGGGGCCCAACTCCCGCCGGACCGCTGCGATATCGAGATGCCGACAACCCAGCGGCCCCCGCACGGCCAGATAGTACGCCCGCCCGGGCTGCCAGGAGAAGCTCATTCCCACCAGTTCCGCCCGCATGGCATTGCGCGAGGTCGTCTCCGTATCGACCGAAATAAGCGTCTGCTTGCGCAGTTCCGCCAGGAACGCGTCGAACTTCTCCGGCGTGTCGACGAGCGTGTACGTATGGACCCAGGTGGCGGCCGAGCCCCGCCGCGTGAGATCACGCGGCTCTTGTAGCACAGCCGCCCCCGGCTGTGTCGGCTCCGGGTCACCCCCGAGGGCGGGTCCCGTTCGGAGTTCCGCCTTTAGGCGGGTGAGACTCCTCTTATCCGCCTCTTCCATGTTTAGATGGCTAGGAGGATTCTGATCCGCGTAAACGCGGTACTCCAAACGGGCGCCGATCTGAGCCAAGAGTCGGTTGAACCCAAGCTCAGTAAAGATCGCCGTGAGCCGATCCTTGTCAGGCTCCGTGCGGGCCAAAGCATCGTAGTCCATCTCTATGGGAACATTGCAGTCGAGGGTAACCAGCCTGCGGCTGAGATACGCCTGTTCTCGGGCATTCCGCAGGTTCTCGCCGCGCTTGCCCTTGATCTCATCCGCATGAGCGTAAAGATTGTCGAGATCACCATACTGGCGAATCAGCTCGCGGGCAGTCTTTTCGCCGATGAGCGGCACGCCCGGCACATTGTCGATCGCATCGCCCTCCAGCGCCAGGCAATCGACGATCTGCCCGGGCCCGATTCCCATCTTCTGCTTCATCGTCTCGCTGTCGGTGATCTCGCCTGTCTTGATGTCGTACGTGCGGATGTTATGATCGAGCAACTGGAGGATGTCTTTATCCTTCGAGCAGATCAGCACATCGAATCCGTCGCCGGCAGCCTTCTTGGCCAACGTGCCGATGATATCATCCGCCTCGTAGCCCTCCAAGCACAGGATGGGAATGTGCATCGCCTCCAGGATTTCCCGAATTCGATCCACTTGGACCGGCAACTCCTCCGGCATCGGCGGCCGGTTGGCCTTATACTCGGCAAAGACCTTCGTTCGCAACGTCGGCGCCTTGCAGTCGAGGGCTACGGCGATCATGTCGGGCTTCTGCTTCTCGATCAGGCCCAACAATGTGGTCGTGAAGATGTATGTGGCTTTGGTCGGCTCGCCGGACGGGCTCGAAAGCTGCTGCCGCATCGGGGCAAAATGGGCCGCGTAAATATGGGCATGTCCGTCGATGATGTACAGGGTCTTCGCCATTGCTCGAATCTGATCTGCTCCAAGTTGAACCGAGGCATCGAAGCGATGTCTTTCACTCTATGCGTTGTAGTTTCGCCTGTCAAGCACACACGCAGTAGCGTACAGAGCGCTCGCAACTGCTCTCTATACGATCCTCAAGCGGCACAGGTGCAACGTGTCCGCCAAAACGAGCGGTGAAGGCTTGGCGCTACACAGGAGTTGAGGGTGGCGCCGCGCGGCCGGTTGGTCTATGGTCTGAGGCTATTCGGGTCGGCGGAACCGCCCTCGTTTTGGATTTGTCGCTTGCGATATTGCAGGTAGGCATCACGCATGGCGATGTAGGGATCCACCGTCGCCGCCTTGAGGCTTTCGTATTCCCCGAGCCGAAACGACATGCTATTCGTGGTGTCGGTCGCCGAGACACCGATGGAAAGCGTCTCCGGCTGGAGGTAGCGAACCGGGTCCAGGAACGCGTCGCCCAGCATACCCACGGAATCCCGCAAGGTCGACGGGCCCAGCAACGGCCACACCAGGTAGAATCCATCGCCGAGGCCGTACACCGCCAACGTTTGCCCCAGGTCCTCCTCGGCGGGTTTGAGCTCCCAGCGGTCGCGAGCCGGGTCGCCGAGACCCAGCGCACCGACCACCGTGTTGATCGCGAAACGCTGCAACTCGACGTCTGCAGCGGCATTTTTGCCCTGCAAGATGCAGTTCACCAGGCGCGCCGGGGTGGCCAAGTTGTGGAAGAAGTTGCGGAGGCCCGTGCGTGCCTCCGGGGATACTGCGTAGACGTACCCCCGCAAAACCGGCTTGAGGACCCAGAAGTACACCACGTCGTTGACGCCGAACATGAACCGATTCACAGGCTCCAGCGGGTCCGGCACGGATACTTGCTTCTGCTTCTGCGTGAGCTCTGCCTCCAGTTCATCGAGGGCCGATTCGCCGGGAGAGTTGGCGTCGCTCGGCGGAGTGACCGTAGAGGTGAGCTCCTTTGCCCGCCCGACACCGGCGGACCGCGTGGGGGAGGCCGGGTTCCCAAACGCATTTCTTCGCGTTTGGGGTCCCGCTGCACATCCTGCTCCCACGACGATCCCCATCATGATCAGCAAGCATGCTCTCATGAGCCACTCTCCTTATGATCCTGCCCGATCTTGGTCTCCCTGCCATAGGGCTTGATCACCACCAGCAACTGCGGCAGCAAGGTCAACGAGGCTAACAGGGCCACCACGATCTCCAGCACGGTCAACAGGCCGAAGTAGATGGTGGGGATGAAGTTCGAGAAGACCAGGATCGAGAAGCCGATTACCAGGATCACGGTGGTGTAGTAGATCGCCCCCCCGCTGCTGCCGTGGGCCCGATGCAGGGCGCCGCGGTAGCTGCCGTCGGTCTCCAGTTCGTGCCGGAAGCGATGGATATAGTGGATCGAGTCGTCGTCAGCCACGCCCACGCCAATGGCCGCAATGGTGATGGTCATCATGTTCAAGGGAATCCCGAACCAGCCCATCACGCCCAGCACGCAACTGACGGCCAGGATATTCGGGAATACGGCGATGATGGCGACGCGTACGGACCGAAACAGGAGCACGAACGTCCCCCACAGACAGAGGAAGGAAAACCCCAGGCTCACGATCTGGGAACTGTACAGGCTCTGGAGCATGTTGTTATAGAGAACCAACGTCCCGGCGAGGTGCACCTGCTCGGGCCGGAAGGGTTCCCACGGACGAGGCGAGGTCCTGAGAACTTCCGGCGTGCGTTCGCCGGTGAGGTCCGTGCGGATCTTCTGCAGCAGTCCGTTCCGTTTCAATACCGGGTCGGAGTCCCGGACCCGCACGCTGAGCCGCACCTGGTTATGCTCCACCGAGACATACGGCGCGACGAGCATCTGCCTGAGCTTGTCCGGTATCTGATCGAACAGCAGGGCCAGCTCCAGGTTGTCCAGCGGCTTGCCGCCGTTGACGCGCTCGACCATCCGCACCAACGTCACGACCGAAAGGACCTTGCCGGTCTCCGGCAGACCGTCCAGATAGTCGTGGACCGCCGCCACGCGGGCCATCTTCTCCGGCGTGAACCAGTACTTTTGCCGGTTCGCGGCGGTCGCCGCTTCGAGGTCCTCGAACTGATCGAACACGGTGTCTTTCTCCGCCGCCGGGAGCGGACCCGCTTCCGGCGGAGTCGTCGCGTCCAGGTCGATCACGACATCGAGGGGCGTGGTTCCCCCAAGCTGCTGGTCCACGACCTCCATGCCCTGATGGATTTCGGTGGCGGACTTGAAGTAGTTGATGAAACAGTTCTCCACCTCGAGCCGGCGAATCCCCGCGGCATTGCAGGCGATCAATCCCAGGCTGGCGGCAATCACCCAGGAGCCATGGGCCAGCGTGAACCGGCCCAACAGGGGGGCGAACCGCCGCTCGGAGGAGCCGCGCACCCAGGGCCGGTCCCGGGGCAAGAGCGCCAGCAGGGCCGGCAGGAACAAGAAGGCCACGGACATGGACGTCACGACGGCGACGACCATGATGTAGCCAAACGTGATCACCGGCCGGATATTGCAGAAGATCAGAGAGCCGAAGGCCGAGCCGCTGACCAGGGCCGAATACAGGCAGGGCCGCGTCATGTAGCCCATCGTGGCAACGATCAGTTGGTGCTGGGTGGCGGCCGGTTGTTGGGCGGCCAGCTCCTGATACCGGACCATCAAATGGACGGTCGTGGCCAACGTGATGATCAGTTGCAGCGAGATGAAGTTGGAGCTGATGACCGTGACTTCCCAGCCGAACCAACCCAGAAGCCCCACGCTGCAGATCACCGAGATCACACAGACCAGCATGGGCAACAGGACCCAGTAGAGCCGGCGGAAGATGACCGCGATCGTCAGCACCAGCAGCAGGACCACGCCCGTCCCGAAGATCCGCAGATCGTTCTTGATGAAGCTGATCATGTCGTCGGCGATCATGCTCACCCCGCCCAGGAACAGGTCGCCCTCCTGGCGATATCGGTCCATGACCGCGCGGATGGCCAGGATGCTCTGGTGGTCCCGGCGCCGGCTTTCATCGCGATACCGGGTGAATTCCCGGACTACGTTCTTGAGTTCGACCTGCTCGGCTGCGGTCAACGCGCCCGCCGCCTTCTTCTCGTGCAGGGTGTTGCGCCGCTGCACGAGCTCGGCATAGCGTTCGTCGCGCGGGAAGGTGATCAGGATCACCGTGGTCTTCAGGTCGGGGCTGACCAACAGATCCTGGTAGAGCGGGCTTTCCCGCAGTTCCTGGCGGGCCAGGGTCTTGTCCACCTCCGGCGACTCCAGCGTGCGGGTCGCGGAGCCCAGGTCCTTGAAGGGGATGGGGGGACTCTCCAGCAGCGGCACATCGAGGATCGTCAGCACCGACTCGGCCACCGTCGCCTTCTTGAGCTCGTCGCGCAGCCGTGCCAGCACGCCCAACGTCCGGTCCGAAAGGAGGTCCTCCTTGGGCTTGAACGTCACGACGAGAAAGTCGCCGCTGCCGTACCGGGCATCGACCAGACGGGCGTACTTGAGGTCCTGGTCGTTCTCCAGAATCAGCGTCTCCGTGGAAGCGTCCAAGCGGAAATGCCGGGCCTCAAACCCGAAAAAAGAGACGATTCCCAACAAGCACGCCAGGACGAGGCAGGGATGTTTCAGAATGACCCGGTCAAAAAAGGACTCGGACACCGATCGACGCGGCGCCCGAATCCCGGTTCGATTAAGCGGATTGTGCCTCATTTACTTGGTGGTTTCTCCAACTGGGCCAGCAGATCCTGCACGCTGCCGCGGCGCAGAATATCGTCGAATTGCGACCGATAGGTCAGGAGAATACTGACGCCCTCGATCTCGACGTCGTAAATCCTCCAGTGCCCCAGGGCCTTGCTCTTGCTCTGTTCGTCCAGCTTGTGGAGCTTGTACAGGATAACGATCTCCTTGCCCTCCGAGATCAGCGTCATCGGGATCTGGATCATGTTCTTCTTGGGTACGCCGGGCTTCAACACGAACTTCTCATTCGTGTAGAGCGCGGTCTTCTCGAGATATAGGGCCTTGAGGCGGGTCACGAAGAGCCGGATAAACTTCTCGCGTTGCGCCGCGTCCAGCTTGGGCCAATGGGTTCTGCCCAAGGCGAGTTGCCCCATCAGCGGAAAGTCAAACATCGGACTGACGATTCTGTCGATGATCTTCTCTTTGAGCTTCTGCTCCAGCTCTTTAGCCTGGAGGACCTTGAGAACGCCGTTCCACTTGGCCGTCAACAATTCCATGGGGTTGTTGGGATCCTTCACGCGTACATCCCACCGGCTCCACCACAGGTCATTGGGATCGTTCGGCTCTTGCACGCGGGAAGCCGCTGTGCCGGCCGGCTGCTCCTTGGCATCTTTCGGGCGCTTCTCCTTCGCCCCAACGTGCTGTCCCAATACCAGCAGAACCAGAATCACCCACCCGATGCAGGATCGGGCAGTCAAAGAGTCTCGTCTGACTGCCATTTCCATATACACACCTCCTTAGCGCCGATCAGCCTTGCGATTATCATCCATCCAACCCTGTTGACCAGGCTTTGCATCTGCCTTCCTGGCCTGCATTCGGGTTCCCAAACGCGATTCATCGCGTTTGGGGTCCCTTCCAGCACCACGTGTGTCCTATGATACCAATGTACGGCCCTCCAACTCAATAGCTCGGCTCTTCCAAGCGGCCTAATTGCGTGCAAGAGCGAATTCATCGGGAGCATCTTCTTTACGCATACCCCTGAACAATTGGCTCAACCCGTCGCTCCCAAACGCCGAAGGTGGCATCATGAGAGCGTCTGGGACGGCCATTGTTCTTGTCGTCATGCTGTGCGTCTGGGGCTGCGCGCCCACGTCGTACCAGAGGGCCCCTATGCCCTTCGGACACGGGTATTCCGATAAAAGGCTCTCGGAGGACACGTTTCACGTGGCGTTCACCGCCAACTGGGGGACACCGGTAGACACGATCCGCGAGTACCTCAACCGCCGCGTAGCGGAACTGACGGTCCGATATGGTTTCCGATACTTCGCCGTCATACGCGGCCCGTCTCCCTTGACCGAGTATCGCACCACGTACCGATCCCAGGAAGACCGGGAGGCCAGGATTGATGGCGTGGACCTGGAATGCCCTGCCTGGGGCACGATGCACATGACGATCCAATGCTTCAAGGATGCCCGACAGGCCGCCGGCACGGATCCGATTGACGTCCTGGCTTGCCCTCCCAGGAGTTACCGATCCGGGCAGGGGTGAACCCATCCGTGCTTGCACTCTCGTCGTCATATGATGCAAGTTTTGTGGGACGGCGCCGCGGCGTGGAGATGTCCATTTCCATCGTCTCAGGAGCAATAGGATGATGAAAACGGTACACGCGTTCACATTGGCTGAAGTTCTCATCGTCGTGAGCATCCTCGGGATCATGGCGGCGCTCGTCGTGCCCCACTACAATTCCAGCACGGCCGAGGCGCAGCTCGCGGCTCTCCAGAGCAACCTGCATGTCGTACGCAAGCAGCTCGAGTTGTACAAGATTCATCACAACGGCCTCTGGCCCGCCGCCGTGGGGGAGACGAGCGCCGACTTCACGCGCCGGATGGTGACAAAAACAGATGGCGGCGGTGCCCCGGGCACGAAGTTCGGTCCGTATCAGGAGCGCATGCCCGTCAATAAGTACAACGGCCGCGCCACCGTCCGGATTGGCGGGGCGGCGGCCGGCACGGGTACGGATGGTTGGCGTTTCGATCCCTTGAGCGGCGAGTTCCAGGCGGACGACAACTACGACGGCAACAACGATGGTGGGCCGGATCACGTCGGGCTCTGACAGGCATTAGAATGGCGGTCTTCGCAGGCGTCACACGGTTCCGTACGACGCCGTCGCAGGGCCATCGCGGTGCTTCCCCCAACGAAACCACCAGCCATGTGAAGCGGTTTGGCACCCACTTGGGGAAATCCTCCGGGTGCGGCCGGAATTGGGTAGCATTCCACACCGAACGCCAAGGGACGACCGGTGGGCCCGCGAACGTCACACCGTGTTGCGCTTCGCGTGTTAATCCGCCCTCCTTGCTTCGCCGACCACGATACTCCACTCACACTTCACGGTCCAGCCCATCAATGCCCGTACCAAGACGGTTCGCATTGCTACTTGTTGAAATCTTGTTTTCTTGCGCAGATTTTCAAGCGGGTATTTTGCTGAGTTGTTGCAGGGTGGCACTTTGATAACGCAGGACTGCCGTGGTGATTTCGCGGCCTTTGGGGGTCAGACGGTAGCGATGCGTGCCGGAGATCTTGCGAACCAGACCGTGGGCGCGTAAGAGCCGCAGCAGACGTGTGACCCGCGCGGCCGCACGGCGTTGTTCTTGCCGGTCGTCGCCTGCTTTGGGATAGAGATGAGCCATCAGGTCCCGGTTGCGGAACCCTTGCAGGACGTACTCGCCGCGGCTGACGACCGCCAGCAGTTCCTGATCGACGGCCGACCACGGGGGCAAAGGGCGCACGGGCCGGCGTTTCCACCGCGTAGGGCAACAGACCGAAGCCACTACTTGCCGGACCGGGACCTCGCTGTCCCAAGAGGCCAAGGCCTCCAAGTAACGGTCATTGACGCCTTGGCTAGTGCCGTTTCCAGTACCATAGTTTCGTGACTTGTCGCGAGTGGTCAGCCGGTTTTCTTCATCTGCCAATAGTAAGTCTCCCAATCAAGGATGTCGAGGGGACGGTCACCGTTCCGCCAGTCGAGGTAGCTCTCAATCGCCGCCCGCTGCTCGTCGTGGCTGCGGTAGTCGGTATCGTCCAACGTGAATTTCCGCAAGGCTGTCAAATGGCATTCGATGCGATTGAGCCACGAGGCACTCGTGGGTGTCCAATAGAAGCGGATGTTGTGCGTCGCGGCGTATTGCTGGACTTCGGCCTTGAGATGGTACTGGGCGTTGTCCAGCACGATATGCAGGGTCTCTTCCTGACGGTAGCGCCGCCGCAACTGCTTGAGGAACGGTAGGAACGTCGTCCAGTTCTTCTGGACCGCGAACGAGCCGATCAGCTTGTCCGACTCCATATCGTACGCCGCGAACAGGTGCCGCACCCCGCCGTGGCGATTGTAAGTGGCCCGCAGCCGATGCACATGGCCGGTCC
Source organism: Planctomycetota bacterium (assembly GCA_023481165.1). Lineage (GTDB taxonomy): Bacteria > Planctomycetota > Phycisphaerae > Sedimentisphaerales > Anaerobacaceae > PLanc-01. The sequence goes on from JAMCWO010000156.1 coordinate 39,657, forward strand.
GGGCATAATGCCTGCCGTGGCGGGGCTGCAGATTTAAGGGGCCGAACTCATCCACACAGATGCGCCGACCGCCCTCGGGGCGCCGGCGATAGAGCCGCCGAATCCGGCGGTATTTAGGCCAAAACTGCGGATCATCCGAGTCCTTCCACGTCTTCGTGTGCCGCCAGTGGACCCTGCTGCGCCGCCGCAGTTGCCGCAGCCATTCCAGGGAGATCGAACCGACGATCTTCTGCTTCTGGAGATATTCCCGCAGCTTCGCTAAGGACCAGACGGCCAGGCCAATGAGCTTCTTCGGCGGCGAAAGGGCCACCTCGTAGATCTGCTCCGCCACCTCGGCCCTGAACTTTCGCGGGCCGGTTGGACTACAATAGTAAGGATACCAGGTGATCGCCTCGATGCCACCGGTATTGAAGCGGTGAATGATCTGACGCACCCAGGTAGGCGTGCAATCACACTGCTGGGCGATCTGGGCGTGGCGGAGCCCGCCCCGCGAGAGCAGAATGATGCGGGCGTGGCGGTGATTCACCTGATTGATAAACTGTCGTTTCATACGATGGAGCTTGAGCCCTTCGTGGGGCTTAAGCGTCCGTGCTTTAACCGTTTCGATAGTAGCTTCTCCATTTCTATTCTCAACATCCCATGGAGAAGCTACGTCAACTCCAGCCCCAAGGTGGGTGTTCTTCGTCAAATCCTGCACCACCCCGGCAGGTCACGAAACTCGCTGACTGGAAACGGCACTAG
>JAMCWO010000223.1 GCA_023481165.1 Planctomycetota bacterium
TTCCGATCTTCGTAAGGTGGTCATCGTCACGGGGATCGACTACCCGGGGCACAAGTGGAAGGAGACGGCGCCGGCGCTGGCGGGGGAACTGCGGAAGGACCCGCGTCTGAAAGTCGATGTGGTGGAGAAGCCCGAGTTTCTCGCGTCGGCGAAGCTGCGCGATTACAGTGTCGTCGTGCTGCACTTCATGAATTGGGAGACGCCGGACCCGGGAGAGCAGGCCCGGCAGAACCTGGCCCGCTTCGTGCGGGAGGGGGGCGGTGTGGTGGCCGTGCACTTTTCCTGCGGGGCCTTCCAGGGCTGGCCCGAGTTCGAGAAGATCGTCGGGCGGGTCTACGACCCCAAGCTCAGAGGTCACGATCCCTACGGCTCCTTCCAGGTGACCATGACCGAGGTGGACCATCCGATCACCCGGGGCCTGAAGCCTTTTGAGATCACGGATGAGTTGTACACGTGCCTGGCCGGTCAGCTTCCGATTCAGGTCCTGGCCGAATCCAGGTCGAAGGTGGACGGCAAGAACTACGCGATGGCGTTTGTCCTGCGCTACGGCAAGGGCCGCGTGTTTCACAGTCCGCTCGGCCATGATGTCGGGGCCTTCACGAATCCGGGGGCGGCGGAGTTGTTCCGGCGCGGCTGCGCCTGGGCGGCGGACCTGGCGCCGGTGGCCACGACGAAGGCCAAGAAGATCGCTTTCCTGGCCGGCAAGCCGAGTCACGGACCAGGCAATCACGAGTGGGACCAAGTCGCCCGATTTCTGAAAGACTGCCTGCAACAGGCGACGAACATCGAGCCCCTGCAGATCGACGTCTACCATGACGGCTGGCCCCAAGATCCCGCTGTGTTGAATGATGTCGATGCGATCGTGTTCTTTGCGGACGGGCGTGACATGCACCCGCTCGGCGAGCCCGGCCGGCTGGCCAAGGTGCGGGAGTTGGCAAAACGCGGGGCCGGGATCATGTTTGTTCACTACTCCATCGATCCGCCCGCCGGAGCGCAGCCGGACCTGACGGCGTGGATGGGCGGCTGCTATGAGGCGGGCTACTCCCAAAATCCCATCAATGTAGTGAAGGTGACGCCGGCGAGTAATGGCCATCCGATCACGCGCGGTTGCAGCGGCTACGTGGCGGAGGATGAATGGTATTTCGATATGCGGTTCCGTGCCAACGACGAGAATCTGGTCCCCATCATGACCGGCAAGCTGCCGCCCCGCAGTCCCCAGGATAAGGTCCTGGCCTGGGCCTACACGCGTCCCGACGGCGGCCGGGGCTTCGGATTTGCGGGCGGTCACTACACCGCGAACTGGCACATGGAGCCGTTCCGCAAGCTGGTCCTCAATGCGATTCTCTGGGTGGCCAAGGCCGAGGTCCCGAAGGACGGCGTTTCCTCCGCTCCCGTGTGGCGGTTCGTCAGCATCCCCAACTTCCCCGGGGCCGATCTTGCCTATCCGCAGCCCGGCTGGGAGGACACGCTGGATTACGTCCTCAAAGCGATCCAGGCCGAGAATCCGGATTTTGTCCTGGTCCCCGGCGATTTGGTCGGGGGCCGCTGGCCGGATAAAGCGGCCGTGGAAAAGCTCGCGGCGGCCCAGTATGCCGCGTGGATCAAGCGGGTGGAAGATCACGGTTTACGTTTCTATGCTGCCGTCGGCGATCAGGAGGTCGGCGGCAGTCCCTGGCCGGACGACAAAGCCGCCCTGGTGCCCCTCTTCAAGCGACAGTTCCAGCGATATCTGAACATGCCGCGCAACGGGCCGCTGCGTCTGAAAGGCACGGCCTACTCGCTGGTGTATGAGAACACGCTGGTCGTGGCCCTGGACGTGTTTGCGAGAGGCACCAGCGCGCAGGCCGGCGTCGTTCCGCAGGTCACAGGGGAGCAGTTGCAGTGGCTCGAACAGACCCTCGCCGACAATCCCGGCGTCACCCACGTCGTGGTGATGGGCCATACGCCGGTTCTGGGGCCGGACGGCTCGGGCGGCCTGATGCTGGCGGGCGGCCGCCCGTCCCCGTTGTGGCAGGCTCTCAAGAAGCGTGGAGCCGACCTGTACCTGTGCGGCGAGGCTCGCACGCTCGCTGGCATGCAGGCTGACGGCATCCTTCAAGTCGCGCACGGCAGCGCGTTCGGCCGCAATGCGAACGTGAATTACCTGGTCGCCACGGTCTATCCGGACCGCATCGATCTGGAACTCAGGCAAATTGCCATCCTCCAAGAGGGCGGATCACCGGCTCCGGCGGGGGCCACCGTCGTCGCAGAGAAGATCCGAATCGCTGATGACGTCAAGCAAAAGGGCTTTACGACGGTAGGCACGGCCGTGCTGCATCGGGAACGAACGGGTTTGGTGCTGTCCAACGCCACCGGGGTCCTCGAAAAGACGAGTCTCCCCTGATCATTTTCCAGGACCCGCGTGGATCCGCCAATTGCGCCTGTTCTGCGGGGATGGGTCTACGGCCTGACTTCGGCGTAGCGCGGGAAGGGGAACGCGGCGAAAGTGGCCTGGGAGCCCAGACGCCGCTCGACCCGCATCAGTTGGTTGTACTCGGCCACCCGTTCGGAGCGGGACATGGAGCCGGTCTTGACCTGGCCGACACCGGTGCCGACCGACAAGCAGGCCTCGAAGGGCAGTTCCGTCTCGCCGGAACGGTGGGACACGATCGCGGTCATGCCGCACTCGTGTGCAACCTGGATCGTGCCGAGGGCCTCCGTGATGGTGCCGATCTGGTTGGCCTTGACCAGGACCGAGTTGGCCGCGTCCTTGGCGGCCCCGATGCGCACGCGCGCGGGATTCGTCGCAAACAGATCATCGCCGACGATTTGAATCCGCTGGTCCGTTTTCTTCTTGAGCAGGGCGAACCCGTCCCAGTCGTCCTGGGCCAGACCATCTTCGATGGAGACGATGGGGTAGCGCTCGGTCCAGTCTACCAGCAGGTCCACGAGCTCCTCCGAGGTGAGCACCGCGCCGTCCTTTTGCAGATGGTACCGGCCGCCTTCGTAAAGCTCAGAGGCCGCCGGGTCCAGGGCCAAAGCCACCTCGTCCCCCGGCGTGTAACCGGCTTCTGCAATGGCGGTCATGAGTAGTTGCAGCGGCTCCTCGTTTGAGATCACGGGCGGGGCATAGCCGCCCTCATCGCCCACGGTCGTGCGCCAACCCCGGTTGTCGATCACGGTCTTGAGATGGTGGAAGATCTCGGCCGACCAGCGGACCGCTTCCACGATCGTGGGGGCCCCCAGGGGCACGATCAGGTATTCCTGGAAGTCGGACGACCCGGGCGCGTGCCGACCGCCGTTGATCAGATTGACCAACGGCACCGGCATCGTGTAGGGTCCTTCCGGCGGCCGGCCGCACAGGGCGGCCACATGCTGATAAACCGGTATCTGCCGGGCACAGGCGCCGCCCCGCAGACACGCGATGGAAACGGCCAGCACGGCGTTGGCCCCCAGATAGGATTTGTTGTCGGTGCCGTCGAGCTCGATCAGGAGGTGGTCGATCGCGCGTTGGTCGGTCACATCCTGCCCGACGAGCGCCGGCGAGATAATGGCATTGACATTCTGGATCGCGTGCAGCACGCCCCGGCCCAAGTACCGCTGCGGGTCATTGTCGCGCAGCTCCAGGGCCTCGAACCGGCCCGTGGAGGCGCCCGAAGGCGCCATGCCGGAAGCCCTCATATGGTTGTCTAAATGTACCGTCGCTTCCACGGTAGGGTTGCCCCGCGAGTCCAACAACTCTTGTGCCGTCACCTGCATGATCTTCATCTGAGCACCCCGCTCCTTTCCTGTCCGTTGTTCGACACACTACGCAGCATAGGCGTCACCGCCGGTTGCTCAATAGGGAAAAGCCGGTGAACGGTGGAAGAAGCGGAGACATCAGTGATGAGAGCTCGTGGGTACGAGGGAGGTGCAAAAAAAGCGGCGTTAGGTGGCCGAAACCACCTAACGCCTATGAGCAAGTTTTGTGTTGTCTGTCCGAGTCGTGAATCACAACCCGGCTTACAACACCCTCACTCACCACCTGCATATTACGATTCAAACGAGAGCAGAGCTATAGGCAAATCGCGCATTGTGCCCCTTCCAGAAGCCGATCTTCGCCGGCTGCCTGCCATAAAAAAAGCGGCGTTAGGCGGCCTAAGCCACCTAACGCCTATGAGCAAGTTTGTGTTGTTTGTTGGAGCCGTGAATCACGGCCCAACCTGCAACACCCTCACCCACTGCCTGCACCATACGATCCCTGCGCAAACCGGGCAATAAGCGAAGCGCCGATTTTGCCCCTGCCGAAAACTGATTCGCTTACGGGCCGGCTTTCTTCTCCTGCGGCGGAGCCCCATCCTCATATTCCGTGTAGTTGAATTCGGGATATAAGGCCGTCGCCGCCTCCCGCATATACTTCATGACGATGGGGAAGTGTTGCTCGGGGTTGATTCGTTTCGCGGGTTTCTTGTCCCCGTAGACGATGCGGAGGACCTTGCCGCTCTCCCATTCGTGCGGCTCGATCTCCAGCTTCATGGTGAACCCATGCCGGGCCAGGACGTCGAGCTTGGGGGCGGGGTAGGAGAGCGGCTCGGCGTTGGGGCACTCGGGGACGTTCGGGACCAGCGTCGGCGTGACCATGCCGTCGCCCAGCCCGATGTCGAAGTTCCTTTTCCTGATGGTCACGAGCATCGTGACATTGCCGGCGGACCACTGGCCTTTGACGGACTCGGCGGCCCGTTTGGAGACACTGGCCGGCAGGATGCCGAGCTGGGCCATCTCCTGATCCAGGGCGATCTGCACGGCCTCGTTGTACGAATGCTGGGAATCCTGGAGGGCGTTCACGGCGACGACCGTGCCCAGCAGGTTGGAGAAGGAGTCTTCCCACGAGAACGCGGAGGGGAACTCCGTGGGCAGCCCAATGCACTTGAAACCGAACCACGTGAGCATCTCATGCCAGGAGGTCATCGTATAGGTCATGTACGGTCCGACGGCCAGCGCGATCTCCCTGGCGATGGCGCGGCGCTGCGGCTCCGGGAGGCTGTCCCAGCCGGGCGGATAGGTGAACTGCACGTATTCCCGCGATCGATCCACGGCCAGCTTGTAGGAAAAGCCGGACTTGTGTTTCATCAGGTGGCGATACGCCGTCGCGGTCAGGTAGGCGGTCCAATCCACGCCGATCCGCAGGTGGGCGATATCGACATGGCCGGCCCGGCACGTGTAGACGATGCCGTCCTTCTCGGAGGGACGATAGTAGTACCCGTGCGTGCCCAGGTTTTGGCCGAGCCACGGCGTGCCCAGGATGGCAGCCGGGTAAGCGCCGCCCCGCATACGCGGCGTCTTGTTGAACCCCTGATAGATCACCTGGTCCGCCGGGCAGGAGAGGCCCTTATCGGGTAATATCTGAAAGTGACATCCGGACGCCGCCCCCAGCGACAAGAACAGACCGACCCAACAGAGTTGCGAACATCCGTGTCCTTTGCTCATGACCAGACTCCCAAGCCGTCCGCTGTCCTTGCCGACAGCCATACCATCCAAGAACGGGACCATGGAAGGACTTCACGCTCTCGTGTCGCGTGATCGCCTCATAGCCCCCAACCAATCGGGACGAAGTCACCCCGCGAAACTCATGCACACCAACCACTCTGTCTGCCTGTGGCGTCCCTCGTCACAGGCACCCAGGTACCCTAAAACGCCGTCATTATAGCGATCCTGTACCGATCTTCCACCAAATTGACGTCCCCCGGTCGAAAAAATGTGGGCGTGTGTCCCATCGCTCCAGGTCCGATAAGTCTGGCCCCACCGGTGGCGACTTGGTGCGGCTCTGTCACCGGGCCCGAGAGGCCGTGGTCTGGGTGATGTTGCGGGGCGGAGCAGGTTCATACTCGGGGCCGTACATGGCCACCGCCTGCTGCTGGATGTCCCTCATGATGGTCGCAAAATGTTCTTCGGGGTTGATCCGCTTCTGGGGCGGATCGCCATAGACGAGGCGCAGGATCTTGCCGCTTTCCCACTCATGGGGCTCGATCTCCACCCGCGCCGCGAAGCCGTACCGGGGCAGAACGTCGAGCCGGGGCACCGGATAAGCCATGGGCTCGGCGTCCGGACACTCCGAGGCTTGGGGAATCAGCGTAGGCGTGATGTACCCGTCGTCGAGTCCGATGTCGAAGTTCCGCTTCTTCATGTTGACATGGAAGATCACGTTCCCGGTCCACCACTTGCCCCGCATGGTGTTCGTGATCCGTTTGGCCGCGCGGGCGGGCACAATCCCCAGCGTCTGCATCTCCCGATCGAGGGCGATCTTCACGGCCTCATTGAACTTATGCTGCGGGTCCTGCAGGGCGCGGACCGCGATGATCGTGCCCAGGAGATTGGAGTACGAGTCCTCCCAGGAGAAGGCGGAGGGGAACTCGGGAAACGGTCCCATGCATTTGAAACCGTACCACGTGATCATTTCGTGCCAACTGGTCATCGTGAACGTCAGATAGGGTCCCACGATCAGAGCCACTTCCCCGGCGACTTTCATCTGCTCGAGTTTGGGCAGGCGGTCCCAGTTCTCCGGATAGGTAAATGTAATGTAACTGCGGGACCGATCCACAGCCAGCCCGCACGAGAAGCCGTTGTCGTGATTCATCAGATGCCGGTACGTTACCGCGGCAAGGTAGGCCGTCCAGTCGGCCGCAATCCGAACGTGAATAACGTCGATGGTGCCGCCGCGACAGGTGTACGCCACCCCATCTTTCTCCGCGAGAGTAAAGCAGTACCCGTGCGCTCCCAGGTTCGGGCCCTTGAAGAACGTGCCGATGTTGGCGCTCGGATAGGTCCCGAATCGGATGCGCGGGGGCCCGTCGAATCCGCGATAGATCACCTGATTGGCGGGACAGGAAAGGGCCTTATCGGGCACGATCCGGCATCCGACCGCGGTCGGCACGAGAAACAGAAGACCTGTCAGGCATACTCTCCCTAGCACACGAGTCATCATGGCTATACTCCAAGGCTTACATCCGGCCCTCCCTGCGATCCGTCGCATGTCAGGGCCGCGCCAGGTTGATCGTCTATTTCAATGATCGAAACGTACAGGCAAGTACGTCGCTGGTCGCAGAGACTGACGAAGGGTTTCCCGCAATTGCGCTGCGTAATCGGCTCATAGCCGACCGCGAGCACATGCCTGTCGCGCCGGGCAAGGGGCGCCGCCGGTGAGACCGAGCCGGGAAGGCCCCGAACCCCGCGCCGCGGGATTACAGGGAGAGAGGACCCCACCCCAAGACCATGCGCCGTCCGTTGCTCCAATCACCCGACTCCGACCCAACATCACTGCACAGGTTCGCAGATACCCTGAGAAACTGTCATTCTACTGCGAGCTATTGCCCATTTTACCAGATTGCGCCCATCCGGCCAAGACCCAAAACTATGCGAAAGTGCGCTGCGTCGCTCCCCGGGGGGCGTGAAGGACCCGAGTCATTGGGGGCCTCGGATAAAGGGCCCGGAAGATCGCCAGGGCGGCTGGGTGTTTCTCCCGCTGCGGATCTTCCTGCATTTTCTCGGACCTCCGTGTCGCTCCAAAGCCATCACTTCTTCGTTTCGTTGCCCTGGGCAGCCTCGGCCTTCTCGGCGGCGATTCTCTTCTCCAGGCTCGCCTTCCACTCGTCGCCGAGTTCCTGCACGCTGTGGCCGGTGGCCGTCTTCCATAGTTCGTCACTATACTTGCCTTGGCGGGCGGCGGCATTCAAGCGCTGGACGATGTCCTTGCAGTACGTCTCGGTGACCCAGTTCAGGAAGTTGCCGCTGATGCGGTAGTTCCCGTCATAACTATCCCAATTCCAACGATCGATACGATACCAGGTTTCATGGCGTCCTCCTGCTGCCTTTCTCTGCACGGCCCGGCTTAGGGCTTGGAGACGAAGGGGCTGCCTTTGATATAAAACCGCAGGAGCCTCTTGGCCCAGGGGCCGGCATAATCTACGCCGATCCGAGGCCGCTTGACAATGGCAAAGCCCGTCGGCCGGCCGGGATCGGCGATATAGAAATCGTCGCTGAGCAGGTCATGGCCGTTGAGACGCTGGTCGATGTGCAGCGCGCGGCACAGCAGGCCGGGGCCCTGGGTTCGGCCCTCGACGCTTTGTACCGGCTCGACCGCCCGCAGCAGGACCGCCGCGGCAACACCTTCAGGCTGCGTCACGACGTTCATACAGTAATACATGCCATAGATCAGGTACACGTAAGCGTGGCCGGGCGGACCGAACATGATCTTTGTCCGCTCCGTCAACCCGCGTGCGGAATGGGCGGCGCGGTCGTGCGGTCCCAGGTAGGCCTCGGTTTCCACGATCCGGCCGATCCGCTCCACGCTGCCGGACACATGGACCAGATATTTCCCCAGTAGTTCCCGGGCGACCAGGATCGTATCTCGGTCATAGAACGTGCGCGGCAGCTTCTGCATGGTAACCGGCCCAGGACAGGGTTTCCGGAAGCGACGGCGTGCGCGTCCGGATCCTGCCGACGGAACTCTGAAAGCGGAAAGGTAAGGAGCGCGAGCCTTTTTGTCAAGAACGGCGCGGCGAATTGCCGACACAAACAATCTGTCGGTCACGGCTTCGGCGGCAATTCGCGCCGGCGCCGAACACGCCGGCTGTGCCTGGCGTAGCAGCAGGAATTCCAGGTATCCGATGAACACGAGCATACAATCTCTGGCGGTGCGGCGGCTGCCGCTGCGATTGACGCGGGACCCCGCGCACACGATCACCCGTTTCTTCTGGCTGGGCTCGGCCCGCGCCCGGAAGATCATCGACCGCGTTACGGGACTCGACGAGGAGCAGGCGGCGCAGCTTCTGGCGGCGACCGTCCAGGATTTCAACCACCTGCGTGTCGAATTGGCGGAGATCTTTCTGAGCCACTACGAGGAGGCGGCCCGCCGCGTGGTCATGCCGTCGTCTCTGACCGCGGCGCGAAAACAGTTGATCGGGGCCTACTTCACCCTCGAGTACGCGTTCGCCTCCGCGGCCCTGTTCAATCCGTGTATGGCCCCGGCCATCGACCAGGAGGGCGTGCCGCCGGGGGCGCTGCGCTTTGCCATGAGCCTGCGGTGCGTCGGCGAGGGACACATCAGCAGCATCGTGTTCCGGCGCGGCCTCGTCGATGCGGCCGGCGAGATCACGCTGGAGCCCGCCGGTCCCTATCGGGAGCCGAAACGGAAAGTCGAGAAGCGTCTGTTCAGCCGGGCCCAGTCGCGCGCCAAGCTGGCCGCCCTGGGCCTGCGCGACGTGATTCTGGATGAGGTGTTCGCCCGTCTGGACGATCCGTTCACCATGCAGGAGCTGCAGACCCTCCTCTATCGCTTCCAGTCCGATCCACACGGCCCCCGGATCTACGAGGAGGAGATACACCAAGTCCAGTGGCTGGCCTCCTGCGACTATAACATCGAGATGCCTCCCCACGTCAACCTCAACCAGGTGATCCTGTTTCCCATCTGCGAGCCGGAGTGCCGGGGCATGGAGGATATGCGGCTCGTGCGTTTTACCAACGACGACGGCACGATGTGCTACTACGGGACCTACACCGCGTTCAACGGCTGGCAGACCCGCCCGCAGATCATGGAGATGCCTTTCCCCGGGAGCGGAGCGCCCCCGATGGATTCCACACCGGGCGGCCCGGTGGCCTACATTCGCTCCCTCCAGGGCCGCTGCGCCAAAGACAAGGGGCTGGCCTTGTTCCCGCGCAAGGTGCAGGGCCGCTACCTGATGATCGGCCGCATCGACGGCGAGAACCTGTATCTCCTGGAATCCGACAACATCCGCGTGTGGGACCACGCGACCGTGGTGCAACAGCCCCGCTTCACGTGGGAGTTCGTGCAGGTCGGCAACTGCGGCTCGCCCATCGAGACGGAGGCGGGCTGGCTGCTCCTGACCCACGGCGTCGGTCCCATGCGCCGCTACTGCATCGGCGCGACCCTGCTCGACCGCGAGGATCCGACGAAGCTGATCGGCCGGCTTGATGAGCCGCTGCTGACGCCCGGGCCGGACGAGCGCATGGGCTATGTTCCCAACGTGGTCTACTCCTGCGGCAGTCTCGTCCACAACGGCATCCTGGTCATCCCCTACGGGATCAGCGATGCCGCCACCGGCTTTGCGACCATCCCTCTCGATAGTCTTCTCGCCAGGTTATGCTGAGCGGGAAACGCAGGGTCTCGCCTTGGGGGCTCCCCTCACATACTGCCGGTGCGGGCTCTATCCCTTGGGCGAATATGATTGAAGTGAAGCACGCGATTGATCTGCTCGTGCCGTGCATACGCGGCCACCTCGGTAGGGATCTGGCAAGGCTCCCGCTTCAGACATCCGTACAGATATCCTGCCAGACGCAGAATCCCGCCGACCAGCAGCGGCGGCTC
>JAMCWO010000072.1 GCA_023481165.1 Planctomycetota bacterium
CTTTTGCCCATCATGCGGTCCTTTCTTACGAGTAACAGTTTTGTTCTTTGACACCTATCTGTTACTCGGACCGCATGATCTCTTTCAACTACTTCTCAACGACAACCGGGACATCCTCGAGCTCCTTTCTGTTGTCGCCACGGCCCATATCCCAGGGTCAGACTGCAGCAGAAATTGCTGCATTTTTGCTACAGTCCCCGCTGCGCAAAAAATGGGACAGACATGAATGGCATGAAGTTAAGCGGTTTTCTGGCCGGGACACCCGCGTTTTCGGTGCCGACAACGCGGTTCCGACACGGCTATTATGCCTTATCTTCATGCCATTCGGGACAGACATAACTATCTGTCCCTGTGCGACTTACGCAATAGCGGGGGGAGGATTCGAACCTCCGACCTCCGGGTTATGGGAGAGATGGAGGCCCCACCGCTAACTCATTGTCAATTCTGTAACTTGCGCTCGCCGGCGGATTTACACGCTCCGCCCAGTACGTCCCATGTGTACCATGTTTGCCATGCTTGTCAAGATTTGATGTACAAAGTGATGTACAATTTCCTCTTGGCCCCCCCTTCTCAGACAGCGTCTGCGAGGGCTCCATCCGCTCCGAGGCGGCCCCATGCCCGATGGACAAACGCAGGCGGTCCCGCGGTCGCTTAACAGACGCATCTCGTTTCATTCTGGGGTTACCTGTTGGCGGTGGTCATCGGGTTGTCGGCGTTCCCGGCCTGCCTTCCCTCGCTTAGCAATACCACCCCTCGATGCGCCGGTAGGTCGAAGCGCGCCACCAAGGGGGTCCGGGAACAGTCGCGGAAGTTGGCGTGGGTCAGCACGCGAGCCTGGGCCTGGGGGACGGGAACGTTGGACGCGGCCTCGGCCGTCGGGTTTACCACCACCCAGCCATCGTCGAACTGGCGGTAATAACACGCCCCCCGCTTCTCACAGGGTCCCTTCGCCTTCCCCAAATGCAGGTAGCGCGGATCGAACTCATCGAAATAGTGGTATTCACCCGTCTTCCAGACCGTGAAGCTCAGGAATCCGTTGCGCGTGACATCATCAAAGCCCAGGAGGAAACTGGTGAGCGAGAACCACAGCGCATCCCAGCCGGTCATGCCATTGGCGTCAGCGCCATCCATGGCGGCCAGGCCGGAACCGGCAAAGAAGCCTCCGTGGTTGTGCATCAGGACCTTCGTGTGGCACAGGCCCGCGAAGACCGGCAGCTTCTTCTCCCAGTCCCAGAACTTGAAGCTCTTGCCGTCGCCGCCCCAGGGGCAGACGAAGCCCCCCTCCTCCATCGCGGCATAAGGGGGGTTAGGCAGGCCGTCCAGCTCTTGCCAGTATTCCGGGTTACGGCCCATGTAGCCGAAGTTGGGAATGAAGCCGATGCCCTTGGCGGCAAACGCGGGAGTCGCGAGATCCAGGAACCGCCGGCAGTCCGACCGCCATCGATCGTTGCGCCACTTGCCCTCGGCGAAATAGGTGGTCGGCTCATCGGACTGGGCCGGCTGACCCTCGGCGTGCCACTGCCCCTGCCAGATCAGCTGGTACTGCACGTTGTCCGCGAACACCGCGTCCGTCCCGGCGAGGTCAATGCCCTTGCGCCCACCCCAATAATCGTTGTAGACGCGGTCACACCAATAGCGCTGCCAGTTGGTGTTCGCCAGGTTCATCAACCGTTCGTTGGGGTAAGGGGCGCCTTGCAGGTAGGCGCCGGTCTTTCGGCCTAGGGCCGTCCAGCAATCGGCACTGCCGCGGCCGTGGTTCTCTTTGAGCCAGTTCCAGCCTTCGCCGATTTGACCCCAGGCGGCGGTATTGTACTCGCCGGGCCCGAGCGCGTAGATGGCAATGACGATGTCCGGGTGGAGCGCCCGGAGGGTGACAAAAGAATTTCTGCCGTCACGCCCCCACACGGTCGAGGTGTGCCGACCGAAGGAGAGCACCAGCATATCGAATTGGGCGGTCTCCTCGAGGGACTGTGCCGCCTTGGCGTCGGAATAGCAGACCGCGAAGGTGGGGATGAACTTCTCGGCTCCAGGCCGGCTGGCAGGCAGGGCGGACGCTACGGACGCCGCCAGTGCCGGCAGGACAAGGGTCAAAACCAAGCGTCGGACTGTCATGGCATCACCGGAGTTTCGTGAGAGGATAATTGGACGTCATTGGGCCTTTGCCTCATTCATTGCGGCCTATGGTCACCAACAGTTTCCCGCTGAGCCTCCTTTCGCTTGAATTCCGCCCCCGGTTTCCACTTGGGATATTTGTCCGCCTCGGCAACACGGTACCCAATCATCCAATAATATTGAAGTTGCTGGACGGCTCCGCTCATATCCCAATCCGGGCGAACTATGTCAGATGGTTTGTGGTAGTGCTTTGAGATGTACTCATTCATGATCTGCATACCATAACCCGCGGGCTTCCCGACATAGTCAACACCGTCACGGCTGGAGAGAGCGGGCACTCCTTGCAGTGCAAATGGGAAGTGATCCGACCTATAGAAATACCCTTTTTCCGGCATCGGATCAGGCTTGACTACTCTCCCCTGCTCTGCCGCCACTTGGGTGGCAATATCGTCCAGGTGGGAATTGCCCAGCCCCACAATCACAACGTCCGATGTCTTTCCGTGGACATTCAGTGAGTCCATATTAATGACGCCCAGCGTCTTCGCGAGCGGGTAGATTGGGTTGGCCGCATAGTATTCCGAACCGAGCAGGCCTTGTTCTTCGGCCGTGACCGCAAGAAACAGGATCGACCGCTTTGGTAGATGTGGCGGTCTAAGAAAGGCACGGGCGATCTCGAGCAGGCCGCCGATACCTGTGGCATTGTCTACAGCACCATGATAGATGTTGTCACCGCCTGTTTCCTTGCCAATGCCAAAATGATCCCAATGCGAGGTATAAATAACATACTCATCCTTCAACGCTGGATCGCTGCCCTCCACCTTGCCTAAGACATTGCGGGAATTGATGGCTCTTATAGTGTTGTTGATTCGAATGGATGCCGTTAGCCCTAGTTCGACAGGCCTAAATGTGCGGGTGGCAGCGGCGCTCTTGAGGGTGTCATAATCCTGGCCGGCCATCTTGAAGAGCTCATAAGCCTGCTCCAGGGGTATCCAGCCCTCTACCTTTGCCCGGCCCAAGTTCTTGTCTGGTCTGATCAGGTCGAATCTCTCACCAACATTGCCCTGGACCACCGAGAACGGATAGCCCGCAGGCTCTGTCTCATGAACGATGATGACCGCAGCGGCTCCCCGCTGGGCCCCGACCTCATATTTGTAGGTCCAGCGACCATAGTAAGTCATAACCTTGCCACCGAAGGTCTTCGGGTCGAGCTTTGCGGGATCTGCTGGATCCGGAACCGGTGGGTCACCTACCAGCATGATCAGAGTCTTGCCTCTGACATCCACTGCTTTGTAGTCGTCCCAGTCGTATTCAGGCGCCCTGACCCCATACCCTACGAACACGACATTGGAGTCCTTCAGCTCGACAGAACCAACAAGACGTCGGGTCCAAGCCACGAAATCGTTTTTGAGGTTTAGGTTGCGTCGCTGACCATCCTTTTCGAACGTCAAGGTCATATCCGAGCTCGCCGTAATTCCAACGAGAGGCACTGCCTGGACAAATGTCCCATCGGTGTTGCCCGGTCTAAGTCCGGCCTTGTTGAACTCCTCGACAATGTAATTCACCGTCTTTTCTTCACCATGCGTGCCGGTACCTCGCCCCTCAAATGGGTCCGACGAGAGAATCCTGGTATGCCCGAGGACCGCATCCCCATCAATTTCTGGGAAAGAGATTGTTGTGGCCCTCGCAACATCTGCCCTATGGCAGCCAAAGAAGAATGCTGTCAGAGACAAAGCCAAAGAAATGTTCATTGTCCTCACGTGGGCCTCCTTTGTGGTCTCATGATCGAACACCTCTTCGTGAACTGAGATTCTCCGGCGCTCGCCTACGCATACCATGGAGCGCGCTTGGCCCGCGTGCACATGCGGTTGGCCTCTTCAGATCCGATGAAGCGCTCCTTGTCCGGATCGAAGTGCAGCGTGCGTCCCAGTTTCCACGCAATCCCCGCCGCGTGGCATGCGACGTGCGAGGAGCGCATGACCCGTCCGTCGGCATTGGTCAGCCCGCGCGACTTCACACAGTCGAAGAAGTTCCTGACATGACTGCCGGGGTCTGTACCCGCCGCGCTCCGCCGCAGGTTCAAAACCTCCCGCGCCAATGATTCGGGATGGGCGATGATATCGCCATTGTCCCCGGTTTCCACCCACCCCTCGTCACCCTCGAAACGCACGGGACAGGTCCCCATCTGCGTCCGATAGTGCGGCTCAAGCTTGCCGAAGGGTGTAGGCAGAAAGTCCATGACCACTTCGAGCCCGTCGGCGTAGCGCAGCACAATGTTGTCCTCGCCGGGAATATACTCGACCGGGGTGGTGCCATCGGCTCCGGCCGCCGCTTGGCACAAGTCAACGGTGTGCGCGCCCCAGTCCATCAGAACGTACGCCGCCGTGAAATCATCGAAACCTTGCCAACCACGTCCGCGGACGCAGCGCCAGTTGAACGGGCGCCACGGGGCCGGACCCAGCCAGCGGTCCCAGTCGAGCGTGTCGGGATCCGGTTCGGGTTCGGCAGGGGCGGACGTATTGTCGGACTGGGGATAGTAGACGGAGGCGTGCAACGTGCGCAAGTGCCCGAGCTTCCCACTGCGAGCCAATGCGATAGCAACCCGAAAGTTCTGGATGCTACGTCGCTGCGTGCCTACCGTGAAGACCCGCCCATAGCGGCGAACGGCTTCGTCGACCTCGATGCACTCGTTCATCGTGACCCCAACCGGCTTTTCGGAGTACACGTCCTTGCCCGCCTTTGCGGCCAGAATCGTGGCCAAGCCATGCCACCGGTCACCGGTGGCAATCAACACGGCGTCAATATCCTTCCGGTCCAGCACCTCGAACATGTCGCGGTACGTCACGCAGTCCTTGTTACCATACTTACCGTCGACCAGGAGCTTGGCCTGCCTGCGTGCGTCCGCTTTTACATCGCAAACGGCCACGCAGTGCGCATCGCATTCGTTCAACATGGCACCCAGCACTACCTGCCCGCGTGCCCCGATCCCGATGCCACCCAGCACAATGCGGTTGCTGGGAGCGACCGACCCGTTCTTACCGAGCGCGCTGCCACGAATAATGGTCGGCGCCACCGCGGTCATGCCGGCGGTCGCCAGGAACTGGCGGCGGGTTACTCGTCTATTCATGGTGCTCTCCTTGTAGTCGTTCACAGGCACATCAGCGATATTAGATAGCACAGTGGACTACCTCGCGGCAAGCCGCGGGGAATAAACCCGATTGCTTCAAATGCAGGATACCCCCTGGCACGACGACCGACCGTGCATCTTGACGTAGTGAAAATGGTAGACGATAGGCATCGTAGTGAAGAACAAGAGTAGGTAGTACATATCGAACGCGACCTCGCTCCAACTCGAATGGGGGCCGGTAATGCATTGCGCGATCACGTTTTGACAGATGAGAACCACCCAAATCAGGGCGTAGGCGCGGGGGAAGACGTCAGTATCAGGACTGCCCGGTCGGTAGCTGCGCAGTAGCCAAACGGCCGCGACAATCATGAGGATCGCCATGATCGGCCCGATGATCGCCCAAGCGCCGTTGTCCCACATCCGCTCATTCCCGTAGTAAATGTTGCCCCAGCCCTTGACACCTCGTGCAATCGAAATCCCGAGGCCCAATACGAGACCGGTGTAAGCGCCCCACTTTTCCAGAATTGGGCTATCGACAGACCAAGCAGGATCGATACGTGGGCCCTTCTCATTGGCTTTCAGATAATACCCCACGCCAAAGGCAATGGCGATGAGGGAAGCCACAGCCGCGCATACGATAGGACCCCAGTCGGGCATGACTTCGGGCGCAATGTACCCGAGGGCAGCCACGTACACCACGTAAGTGAGCAGCCAGGTCCAGTCCGGTGTGGGCGCGTTCTTGCGGAGGGCGTCCGCTTCTTCAATTTCCTCCTCGGGCATCCGCCGGTTGACAAGGAAATAGGCCACGGCGAAGGCGATGCCGATACTGATGCCACCCGAGCTCTCCCAGCAGCGCCAGAAGTTGAAGTCGACGCCGGGCCAGAGACGCTTGGCCCAGGACCAATTCTGCAACAGCGACCAGCCGAGACCATTCACAAGACCAACCGTTGAAATGAGAGTTACATTTCTCCAATCGCGGCGCACCACCTCGAAGAGCAGGAAGCCGAGATACAACCCCATCTGTTGCATGGCTTCGCGATTGTCGCGAATCATCTTCCAGAGGGCATCGCCGCGGGGAGATGCGGCGTACTTGTCTTTCAGGCTGTCGTAAAGTGGGAGAAAGAAAGTTGGATACCGGTCATACAACACAACGCTCAGCAGATAGCACATGCCAATTCCAGAGGCCAGCCGCACCAACCATAGCCAGGGCGCCGTGCGTCGGCCGGACGCACACCATGCAATCATGCAGGCGCCCATACCCGCCCACGGCACACCGGCGATGAAGAGCCAGAGAAACCCGTAGCATCGATCGATGTAGACAAAACCGTGTGATTGGGATTCGATATACAGGCGGTTGTCCCAAAACGCCGGCCATTGCATCCAGCCACGGTTACCCGCAATGCCGAAAGCGACAGTCATGGCGAGAATGATCCAGCCGGAGGAATAGCGACGGGTTTGTTTGCCTTGGGGTTCACGCGCAATGAACCACCACGCGGCCCCCAACGCCACACCCGCAAAAATACACCCCGCTGAAGCACCGAAGCCGGAACTTCCCCGGACCGCCCAAATCATGCCGCCGAGCGCCGCAAATAGCAGAGTTGGGAGCAGAAAGTCATCTGTCAAGCCGGATCGGCCAGTAACGAATAGGAGTCTTGGTTTTCCAGCCATAGAGCGATGGTACCCCTTGTATCAGGGCACATCAGGGTTGAGAGTCCAGTAAAGATTGTCGTAATCGGCCATGGGAAAAACGATAACGCCGTGCCACGCGCTTGTCATCAAGCGTGTCGGAGTTGACGGAGTACGTAATCTGGTAAGTTCGCATCTGGGGGTCCATATCACATTGCCAGAAATCTTTCCCGTGAACCGTCTGGTCCACGATCTTCCATGTGTTGCCCTCGCGGACTTCCAGGATCGGCTCCCGGTAGTCGGTCAGGCCAGCGATAGTCACCGGAACAAACCCAAGCCCGCCCGCGATCGTGAACTCGGCCTGATTCTCCACGGCCTGGATCAGCGTGGGACGCTGGCGCAAGAGCCTGCCCTTCGATGTCTCGATCTCCAAATCGTTCCCCAAAGCCTCACGGAAGACCATCCTCCAAGTGTTCTGGTTCTGTTGCAGGGCCGCCCGTAGGCTTTGATTCGGTCCATAATAATCATCGGCGAACTGCGGGATAATCACGTGCTCGATCGTGGCCTCGACGAAGTCTCCGGGCTGAAGCTCCTGTACGCCAGGCGGCGGGAGGATATCGATCAAGGACGTGTCCACGCCGCGGACCTTCGCGCCGCGTTCGGCGGCCCGGGGTGTAGCCGCTTGGCCCCCCAGTCGGGCCGTCCATTGGCGGATGACCAGACCGCGATTGGCCCACGCCTCGCACTCTTGCGCCCGCGGAACCGCCTCATGCATCGAGAACCACGGGAGGCGACCGGTCGCTTCGAAGGGCTCCGTCTTGTACCGGTTGCCGCCCCACTGCGTATCCCATTCACGGACGAGGCCGTGCTCATTTCCAAAGGCGAACTTCCTTTCCCCGGTGGAGCTGTAGTCATCGCCGCCGCACTGGAAGAGAACAAGCCGGCGAAAGGAAGTCGGCTGGCGAACATCGTAGCGGAAATGGTAAACACCGCGGGCGAGGTCGTCCGTACGATAAAGGCTTACCGTATACTGCAGGTCGATATTGCTATCGTGGCTCTGCCCGGCGTAGCTCACCTCCGTCAGCACAGGACTCTGGCGCCGATGCAGGGTCTTCATGCGGGAGTTCCACTGTTTGCGCCCTTGGGCGTCATAATAGACGAGGAAATCGGCCCCGCCCACGTTGGCGGTCCACCCCCACTTCTTTTGCGGTTCCTTGCCGAAGGACCAGACCATCAACGGCCGGGTGTCGAGAACGGCGCCGCCCACCTGGCCCTGGTCGGGCTCGTAGCAGATCGTCTCGCCCCAGGCCCCGAGGGCCGATTCCTCCCACAACTGATTGCTGCCCCAACCCACCAGGCAAAGCTGGGCGTGGGAGGCGGCGGGCACGCCGCCCCAGAGGGCATTGACGCTGGTATACTCGAGTTGCACCATCCGTCCGGCCGGGATTGTGAACATCGTCAGACCGCGGTACCAGGGCCCGCGGTACAGGCCAGGCTCGGTGTGCCAGTTCTTCGATAGTTGGATCGGAATTCCCGTCGGATTCTCGGCTCTGTCGCGAAGCATGGCGGAGAGACCGGTGATGCCAAACACGCCGTCGTTGCGCGGCAGTCCCTTCGCAAAGCACAGGCGGATCGTGCGGGCGGTCGCCGCGGGATTGGAGATGGTCAGCGCCACTCGCTCGATCCGATCGTTGCCGGATTCGGCGTACTCGCCCCGGCTGAAGTCATTGCGTAGATCCACGCGGAACCAACCCAGGACGTTGTCGTAGGTCACGTCAAGCGGGGCCCGCGCCGGAGCCATCTGCTCGGCCCTGATCGTGGGCGCCTCGTCTTCGGATGGAGCCTCGAGCGACAGAATCAGGGCCAGAGTCCTCTCCTGGCCGGCGGGCCAGTTCCCGATGACCAGCCGGGCTATCCAGCGAGACCTGCCTTCGATTCGATCACGTTTCACGTCGCCCGGTTCAGCCGCCACCGTGAACTCATCTGTGGCCTCCAGCACCATGGACAACTCGCCCTGCGCAATTGCCCTCTGCGGCGTGATCCGCAGCCACAACGTCAGCCGGTCGGGCCAGGCCGCGATCTCGAGGGAGCTTTCGCCGATCGGTGCGCCCTCGGTCCAGACGATCTTATTGACCGTGCGACGCTGGAAAAACTTGCCACTCTCGATCAGGTGCGAATCCGTGAAGTCCTTGCTGGCTCCCGTCGCTTGGTAAGTGCTTCCGTCGGCATGCAGCGAACACACCAGCGCGGCATTGGACGGGCCGAAGAGGGCTTCATTCTTCAACGTCAAGGCCTCCACTTCCGAGGGCGGATTCCGCAACGTTATAAGGTGCGTCAGTTGAAACGCGGGCACGTCGAAAGCCAGTGCCAATCGGCTGGCCTGGATGGCAAACACCTTGCGCTCATCGCGCAGGCCGTGCATCCACCACATCGTCGTGTAGTCCGGAACGTTGCTCCAGAGCGTCTGCAGCAGCCCGTTCTCAGGCATTGGGGCCGGCGTGGAGACACCACAGAACAGAACGATGGCTATCGCGCTCACTTTGCCAACCCACGGCGTCATGGCAAGGCCCCTCTTCTCAGCTTCAGGGATTCTCTTCGCTGATTGCGGATCACATCGAACTTCGCGTTGCGGACGGGCGAGGCCTCGCGGAGTTGATTCAAAAACTCGTCCACATTCCGGATGGGCTTACCCTCAATAGCCTGGATGAAATCACTGGCACGAAGACCCTCGTGGGCCGCTTCCGATCCCGGAGGCACCTCCGCCACCACCACTCCCCCGGCGTCACGCGCCACCCCAAGAGTCGAGTACTCCTCACCGACGAGATTGCGCAGGATCGCACCCTTCCACTTGATCTGCTGCCGTGGCGTAGTGGCACGTTCGGTGCTTGCCTTTATCGTCGGAAGCATCGGTGTTCTGGCTATAGCCCGGAGCTGCGGCTTCTGCACGCCGAACTGGTCCATTGGGAAGTTCCGGAAGCCCAGCTTCAGTACGGGGGAGCCTTCCTGCACACGGTAGTCCCCGCGGGCGGGGTCAATGAACATGGCATCGGCCTCAATGGAGCTGGCGTCCAACCCGCTCTGTTTTCCCAGGCCGCTCGCGGGCGTCGCCTGAACCTGTCCCGCCTTGTGGAAGAGGTTGAAATCACATTCCTTGCCCCAGGGTGCGTTTACGCGGATCGGTTTGTAAGGACCAAAGACGATGTTGTGGCGAAAGACATCCTGGCTGTGGCCGTACCACACGTGCGGGTGGAACGAATTGTTCACGATGACATTATTCTCGCACACCCGGTAGAAGCCCTCCCGCAGCTTGATCCCGCCGTTGAGGCACAGGTTGTTGCGAATCTCGAAGTTGGTGGACCCGTCATCCAGGTCGATGTCCCAGCCGTGATCGCAACGCCAGCGATTATTGCGAAGGACAATCGGCTTGATGACATCAAGCAGGGGCAGGGACTTGTTCTCGC
>JAMCWO010000334.1 GCA_023481165.1 Planctomycetota bacterium
CGGGTTCCTCGATCAGTTTACCGAAGGGTCGTATGCCTTGTTGCGTTATGTGGGTCTGCTGGGTGACGGGCAACTCGCCAAGGCTATCCCCAGACCGTGACTACCGAAGTTGCTTGTCAAAACTCATTAGGGTGCGTATCACGCACTGGTGATGACGAGCAGGTTCATTGCGGATCACGGGCACTATGGAGCACAAGAGCGGACAACGGCGAAGACTCAAGACGGTTCTTCTGATCTGCGCCCTGGGCGTGGGCATCCTGCTTCTACCGGTGACAGCTTCGTGGATGGTGCGCCACTGCTACGTGGAAATGGCCGTGCGTGCGTTCCGATCGAATCCATCTCAAGCGGGGGCCGACAAGCTGATTGACTTGTTGGATAGGCGCAGTCCTACACACGGGCAGGCCGCCAGAATTCTGAGACTGCTGTTGGAACCGAAGGTCGTCACTCGCAGCGCCTACGCGATCGGCCGGAAACCGACAATCAGCACGCTCCTGCCCTTCTATCTCCACTTCAACACAATAACGACATGTCGGGTGGATGCCCTCGCTGAGGGGCAAGACTCGCTGACGCCTCAATCCTCCATGTCTACTCATGTCGGCACAGGGCCGCATGTTTGGACTCTTCCTGCGGCAACCGACAACTACGGCAAATTCAGCGCGGAACTCAGGTTCTCTTATTCCTTGGCTGCTCCGCTAAATTGGCATTACCCAACGAATCCTGTTACGCGCTTCGTGTACGACCTTCTCGACAGGATAGCGCCGCGACGTCGGTCGGCCGTATCCAAGGAGAAACCGTACCAAGTGGGCTTCAGTGTGCCGCTACATATAAATGTCGTGCCAGCAGCGGAAGCAGAACGAGTGCAACTGCTTTCAAGCCCCGAACTGGACGCCCGCATGAGAGACGCCCTACACCCCGATACGTCCGCCGATACGTTATTCAGGCTGCCTCTCCATATATTCGCTCGACGCTTGCCGGCAAACGTGGTGTTCGACTGTTTCCTCGAACTGCCTGACGGAGCCAGAATAAGATCGTCGTGGGGGAGGCATCTGATTGGTTATGCCGGGCGTGACTTCGAGGTCAATCTGTTGGCGAGCGAATATCAGGGCCACTGGGGTATGGATGGCGCCAAGGCCGTGTTTGAGCCCGATCCGAACTATGCCTTCGAGGAACCCACCATCAAGTCCATCTGGAATGGCCGACTCGAATTCCCGATCTACTACGAATCTTTCCCGTGGTGGTACACAGGCAAATGAAGACGCACAGTGGCACAATGCGGAACAGGCAAGTTGCTCGATGGCTTGGGCGGCTCTTCCTCGGGATCACCCTGGCGCTCACCCTCCTGCTGGCGTGCGGGGTGGGGGTACAGAAGATGCACGACGGGCGGATCGAACGGGCCATCGACCGGTATCGCGCGGCGCCATCCGCTCAAGGCGCTGCCCGGCTCACGCAATGGCTGGCCGAGAGTTCCGTCACGCAGGAGCAAGGCACACGCATCCTCACGGCGCTTCTTTCGCCCACGATCGTCACCCGTGCCGCGTACCCCGTCGGACAGTCCGTCGGCATCAGCGTGGAGAGGCCGTTTCCCATCACCATCCGGGGATACAGAATCGAGTTCCAGGAGCACATCTGGGGCGATGGACGACTGATGGATTCAAGCTGGCAGTCCCGCAGCACGTTGTACGGCTTTCCGGAGATCCTCACGGCGTGGACCGAGCCGGCGGAACCGGGAGTCTACCACGCGCGAATCCGTACGACGTGCAAGATCACCAGTACTGCCGGAAGGCGGTTCACGCTCTGGGAGCGCCTCTCCCTGAGCCTGAGAAAACTTCTCGGGCGTCCACCCGCCGTGCGGGGACTCGCGACAAGCCCTTCAACGACATACGAATGTCGATTCATGGCACCCTTCGATCTCCATATTGTGGAGAAGGATCGAGCGGAGCGCCTGGAGTTGGTCGCGGACCCGGAGACGGATAAGATCATGCGGGCCGCCATCGCCGCGGAGAGCTCAGACCGGCACGGGGCCTACGGGACACCGGCGGGCCGGCGCGGCCATTACGGCTCCACGAACTTGACATTCAAGACGCTTCCCACCGCCGGCGCTTTTGAATTGTCCCTGCGGCTGACCGACGGCCGGGAACTGCCCGCGGGCCCGAATAGGCAGCCGCAGCGCATCCGTATACGCGCCGGCAAGTCCGGGGTGTTCGTGGTGAACGTGGGCAACTTCGGCATCACGGAGCCCGGCGAGTATGCGGGCACCCTGGTCCTGCGGTCCGACCCGAACTACGCCTACGAAGACCCGGCGATCAAGAGCATCTGGAATGGCACTCTCGAATTCCCCATGTCCTTCTTTGTCCACGTGCAAACACAGACCGAGTAAGGCTGCCCGGTCATGGCTGTCGGCCGGCGAAAGCGCGGGCCAAACAAACTCGAATAGGATGCCCGTATGCAGGTGACATGTACCGGGCGATGCTGGTATCATGTTCGCGCACGTGAAACAGTATGAAAGGGTATGCCATGTCCAAGCCTGGGATCAATGCCTTGATCGCGGTGGCAGCAATTGTCGCACCGGCGGTTGCCGCTTCCCCCGTAGTCCGTTTGGTTCAGCCGAGCACCTCCACGTCCGCAGGTCTGTATGAGAAGTTCGAGTTGTCCATTGATCTGCAAGCGAGCTACACCAACCCATTCGATCCCGACCAAGTGGATCTGTGGACCGAGTTCACCGCTCCTTCCGGCAAGGTGTGGAAGATCTGGGGGTTCTACAATCCTTCCCAAAAGCCGAGTCCCTGGATGGTCCGCTTCGCGCCGACGGAGAAAGGGACATGGCAGTACGTTGTGAAAGTGAAGGATAAAGACGGGACGGCGCAGGGTCAGGGGGGCCGCTTCACGGCGGCCGAGTCCCCCCATCATGGCTTCATTCGGATCGCGCCCAACCAGCGCTACCTGATGTACAGCGACGGCGCATCTTTCTATGGCGTGGGCCTCTGGTACAACGACAGCTTCGAGCGCAATCGGGGCGCGATCACCGAGGCGAACCTCGATGAGCTCAAAAGGCGCGGCGGCAATTTCATCAGCTTCTTCCATACGCCGCTGGAAACCCTGACCACAGGGCTCGGCAAATACGACCAGAGCCGGGTGGATCGGCTCGATCAGATCTTCGAGTGGTGCGAGAAACGCGACATTCAGATCAGTTGGAACATCTGGTTCCATTCCTTCATCTCCGAGGCCGTCTGGGGCGGCGGCAACGCCCGTTACCGCGAGAACCCCTATCGGCAGGTCACCGACGCCACGGGCTTTTTCGCCAGTCCGGAGGCCTGGAAATACGAAGAGAAGTTGCACCGCTACATCATCGCCCGCTGGGGCTACAGCCGGGCGCTGTTCCTGTGGTTCATCATCGACGAGATCAACGGCACCGAAGGCTGGGAGAAGGGAGACAAGGTCGCCGCCGAACAGTGGTGCCGCAAGATGGACGCCTTCTTCAACGAGCACGACCCCTACGGGCGCCCGACGACCGGCACGCAGAGCGGCGGGATCGGCCAGTGGTGGCCGGGCGGGTACAAGATCTTCGATATCGCCGCCCGGGAGATCTACGAGGCCCAGGGGCACCCCATGCCCAAGACCGGCAAGGTCGATCCGGCCGACGAGAGCCCGCTGCGGTACAGCTACCGCAACTATGCGACACAGGTGCAGAATCTGTGGAAGGGCTTCGACAAGCCGGCCCTCGTCGGCGAGTGCGGCTGGGACCACACCTACTATGAGCCCGGCATGCCCGGCTACCTGGCGATGTACCACAATGCCCTGTGGGTCAGCCTGGCCAACGGTCTGTGCTGTACACCGTTCTGGTGGGCGTGGTCGGACTGGCTCAACGACAGTGTCGTGACCAACCAGATGCGCTACTTCGGCCAGTTCGTCGCGGATATCGACTTTGCCCACCTCGATCTGCAACCGGCCCAGGTGGATACGACCGGCTGTGACGGCTGGGCGATGAAGAGTGACAAGCTCATTTTCGGCTGGGTGGTGAACGCCAAGACGAGTGTCGCGAAGGACTCCTTCACGATTTCGGGGCTCAAAGACGGCAACTACGAAGTGCGGCTCTATCGCACATGGCGCGGCCGCTACCTGGACCCGCAGACGGTCGAGTGCCGCGGCGGCAAGCTGTCCGTGACGATTCCGGAGCTGACGACCACGGGAGGGCATGCCCTGCACATCGGTAATGACGTTGCCTTCAAGATCGTTCCTCGTTCGCCCTGATCCGACAAGGAGACTTGTTGTTCAGCGCGGCTCCGCGCCGATACAGTAGATGTTCTTCATTCCGACCAGGAAGAGTCTGCCGTTGGCGACGGCGGGCGAGGGGTGACTACCGTCGCCCAGATCGTTGACGGCCAGGACTTGGCACTTCGGCCCTGCCTGAATGACGTAACTCTTGCCGGCATTGGCGAAGAAAATGCGCCCCTTGGGGTCCGCAATCGGACTGGCCCAGGCGGTCGAGATGTCCGGCAGACGCTGGGAGTACACTTCTTTGCCGGTGGCCATCTCTCGGCACTGGAGGATGCCGGGAGTGCGCAGGCGATACAGGTACGGGCCGACCACGGTGGGCGAACTCAGAGCTTCGCCGCGCTGCGTGGTGGTCCAACGAACGTGCGTGCCGGAGACATCGCCCGAGCCGGTCGGGTCCACCGCGACGCCCGTGCCACCCCGGCCATCATCAAAGTAGACCAGGCCTTGCCCGTAGGCCGGCATGGATGCATCGCCTTCCCCCCGGCACCACCACAAGAGCTTCCCATCCGCCGGATCGAGACTCTGCAGGGCATCGCCCGCCTCTTCCATGCCGGAGGCCAATATGAGCATCTGGGGTTTGCCACCGATCTGAAGAATCAGAGGCGTGCTGTGCCCGAATCCCATTTGCGGAAATTTCCTCTCCCATCGTACTTCGCCGTTGGTCTTGTCGAAGGCGACGACCCGCGAGTCTTCCTTCTTGGCCATCGCGCACAGCAGGATGACAGTGTCGCCGTAGAGGACCGGGCTGCTGCCCAGCGTAACGTCGAAAGAGTAAGGAACAATGGGCTTGCGCCACACGATTTTGCCCTGGAAGTCCAGCGCCGCCAGGACCGAAGAGGCAAACGCACAGTAAATAAGCTTGCCGTCGGTGACCGGTGTGGCGGCCGCGTAGCCGCCGCCCGGTCCGCTGCGGAAATCAGTCCGTAACCAGGGTCCGGGCGGGACGACCGTATCCCAGAGCAACCTCCCCTCGGATGTGCGGTAGCAGGCGACATGATGCCCCGGGATGACCGTCTTGCGGTCCTGGACATCCGCCAGCCAGTTGACGGTGCAGACAATGACCGCCTGATCCCAGACGATGGGGCTGGCGTGCCCCTGGCCGATCAACGGGGAAACCCACCGCACGTTTTCCTTGGCCGGACCGCCCCAGGTGAGGGGCAGATTCTCCTCCGTCGTATAGCCCAGGCCGGTGGGACCGCGAAAGCCGGGCCAGTTCGCCCAGACACGGGCTTGGGGCACCACAAGCATGCCCGCCAAAACAATGCCAACCAAGACCGATGGGTTCTTGCGATACTTCGTCATGCCGGATTACCTCAGGTTATTCCATTCTTTGATAGCGGATTCTTCACACCCTTCTCCAAGTGTGACGACACTTCTCACACCTGTGAGATCGTTCCCCGCGAGCTTGATGCCAGAGGATGCTTTACCTTCCACTTGCACGAATCTCGCCACCGGCGCGAGGGATTGATAGCCGGAGAGGGTGATGTTCGTCGACTGAATCAGGCGGACCAGGGGCTGATCGTTGGACGGCGTCGCTACATCAAAGTCGATCAGCTTGACGTTGTGGCAATCATCCAGCAGCACGGCGGGACGGGCGTCGGGAGCGCCCCGGTTGAAACGGAAATTCTCGAAGACGAGGTTCTTCACGTGCCGGACGTACAAGCCGTAGGCCGGCAGGCTGGGGCCGAACATCCGGTTCTCCGGATACGTCGCTTCCTTCTCCGGGACCAGCGCGTTCGCCTGGGCCAGAGTTCCCGTCCCTTTGTACGTGAAGATGACATCTCGAACCGTCACGTTTTCCACGTAGCTACCCGGGATGCCGGTGATAGAGCTGGTGATCAGGCTCTCATTGGTCGCGGTGATATTGCTGATGACCACGTTGCGCAGCGCGCCGGGGCCGTTGCGGCC
This sequence comes from Planctomycetota bacterium, assembly GCA_023481165.1. Taxonomy (GTDB): domain Bacteria; phylum Planctomycetota; class Phycisphaerae; order Sedimentisphaerales; family Anaerobacaceae; genus PLanc-01. Next base: position 6,184 of record JAMCWO010000334.1, read on the forward strand.
GCCCAGGCGAATGAACAGCGGTGTCTGCACCCCGGTCATCGAGATATTCGTAACTGCAATCTGGTCCATCGCGCCGCCGTCCACCACTTCCAGGGCGAGGCCCGAGATTACGGTGTCGTCACGTGTGACGCCCGGGATCGTCACCGCCCAGTGCCGCTGGGCCGCCTCGGAGGGCCGTCGGATCACGCAATTACCGATTGACACGTTCCGGAACCCGCAACGGCTCGAGGTGCCGAACTTGATGGCGTTGCAGTTGGAGGCGATGACGCAGTTGGCGATGGCGATGTTCTCCACCAGGTAGCTGGGATTGTCGCTCTTGAGGCACACGGCATCATCGTCACAGTCGATGATGCAGTCGGAGATCGTGATATTCTTGCCGTCGATGTCGATGCCATCGTTGTTCTCGTTGGCGAAGGAGTAGATCCGCACACCTCGGACAGACACGGTGTCACACTCCAGGATACGAAACACCCAACTGGGCGAGTTGACCAGCGTAACATCTCGGACCGTGATCCTCTTGCTGCGGAACAGGCGAATGTCATTATGGCGGGGTCCCTTGGGGGGATAGTATTTCTTGAATCCTTGTCCATCGATGGTCCCGGGCCCGGTGATTGAGGCGTTCTCAATGCCGTTGGCATACACGACAGCCTGCGTGAAGGCTTTCGGGTCCGTGGAGCCCAGCAGAACAGCGCCCTGGCCCAGATGTAGATTGACGTTGCTCTTGAGGAACACGGTATGGGTCAGGAACCGGCCCGCGGGCACCGTGACCGTACCTCCGCCGGCGGCCGCACAGCGATCGATCGCCTTCTGAATGGCCGGTGTGGCCAGTGTCATTCCATCGGGTACAGCCCCGCAATCGAGAATACTGACGTCCTCGGCCAGAGCGGACCCGGCCAGAAGGCAACAAAACAAAACCAAGCAGACTCTCATCGTCTCACCCCCGGAAGCGTTAGCGTTTGAATGTCCTGGACAGACCCGTCCGGCCGTTAGTGACGGTGAAACTCCCATCCTGCGAGGCCGACACTTTGATCCACTTGCCGTCCGGCGAGTCCTGGAGATTGGCGATGAATTCGTCCGGGGCATTGTTTTCGGCGCCGCGAACGGACCAGTGCAGTTGATACAGGGCCTCCAACCCCGGGGAGGATCGGATGACCTTCAAGGCCGCTGGAGCCCCGACCTTGCGGGCCCCGTTGTTCATGATGGCCGCCCGGGGCCTGAGGCCGTGCACCAGGGCCGGGGAATTGGAGATGTCATTACCATGATGGCTGACCATGAAGACATCTACGGTCCCGATCGGATTGTTCGGGCACATCAAGGCACGCTCTTTGTTCCACGTCAGATCCCCAAGGTCCAGCATCCGAAACCGGCCGAAGGTGAACAACAGGCCCACCGACTGGGCATTCTCCGACTCGTCCTCGTTGGTCCCCTTCCAGGTCATGGGCGGCGTACTGTCACAGAAGGGATTCGGAGCCCCGCCCCCCGCCATCGGGGTCTTGATCGCCTGGCCGGCGGAGGTCACGACCAGGACATCCACACCCTGGAACGGGATCTTATCGCCGGCCTTCACGACCAAATGCCTGGCCTTGGCGACCACCGCATCGTAAGCCTTGACCGCCGCCGTGGTCCCTGGGTCATCAACTGCCGCCGGGCCGTGATCGACAAACGTCCCGGCGGGAATCCGCGCCACAGTCGCCGGCACGTTGTTCACGTGGTCCAAGTCATAGTGAGTCACGACGAGGTAGTCGAACTGCTTGACCCCGGCCGCCCTAGCCGCCTCCTCGATGCGAATCGCATCCCGATCCTTGTACCCGGGAAAACCCGCATCGATCAACATGGACTGGCCCGCCGGCGAGACGATCAGCAGGGCCTTGCCGCCCTCCGTGTCGATCACGTACATGTCCAAGGTATCTGCGGCGTGCAGGGCCGATACAAACGACAGGAGAGCCACACCGGATAGACAGATCTTTCTCATAGCTGCCTCCTTGCCTACACCCTTGGGTGCAAGACCAGATCATTGAGGTACTCCTCGATATTCGTGTACCCATCGCCGTCGCGGTCCTTCGAGCTGTCCGATGGATCCTGGGGATCGAGTTCGTGAGCGGCCTCCCAGGTATCGGGCATCCCATCACTATCCGAGTCCTGCGGCGGCAGGGATTGCCGGTACTCGGGCCAGCCACCGACCTGGGCCTGCGAATCGATGATGGCCCCCTTATGCTGTCGCACTTGGTCCACAATGCGGGCATCCACCGCATCCCGGACGGGCACTGAGGCACCGACCATTGCCAGTACGGCCTCAAAAGCCTCCTTGGCAGAAAGAGTCTTGACCGGCGCTGCCGCAAACGGCTTGTCGACGATCCGAACCTGCGGCGTGCCTTCGATCTCGACTCGGTTGAAGAACTGGGTATTGTCCGCGGTGAGGACATCGTTGCCCTCGAAGATGTTGTCCCGAATGAAGAAGGTCAGGTCCGAGGGACCGCCGATGGTGATGGGCGTCCGCGCCTTGGAGCTGGGCCCGGGCCGGATGTAGTTCGCCACGTAGTTCACCGGGAACCGGCCTTGGGTGAGGCCGGAGCAGGTGCCGCCAAAGTCGTAGATCACGTTGTTGCGGAAGTCGAAGACCGGATACGGGGGCCGATCGTAGTTGTCTCCGAAGCGCGGACTGCGCGCGTTGTGGTGTGCCCAGAGATTGTGGTGCAGGGACACCGGCCCATTGGCCCGTGCCAGCGACCCGTAGCCATGCGGCCCCTTCGGGTGCTTGCTGTTATTGAGCGCCTCGGCGATCAGGCACCACTGGACCGTCGCATCGGAGACATTGCCCGCCAGCGAGAGACATTCGTCGATGGACCACGTGGCCGAGCAGTGGTCGAAGATCACGTGGCCGGCCCCGTTGGCAAGGTCGAGGCAATCCTCGGCCCTGCCGGCTAAGTCGCCCAGCCGGCTCCGCAGAAAGCGGACCACCACATCGTGGGTCGCCACCGCGAGGGGGTAGTTCCGCAGGCAGATGCCGTCGCCCGGTGCCGATTGGCCGGCCAGGGTCAGGTACGGATTGCGAACAGTGATGGGCTTCTGGAGGCTGATCAGGCCCGAGACGCGAAAGACCACGATCCGCGAGCCCTCGGCCTCACAGGCCTCGCGCAGACTGCCCGGCCCCGAGTCGTCGAGGCTCGTAACGAACAGGACCTTCCCCCCTCGCCCCCCGGGCGTCGTGGAGCCGAATCCTTCCGCCCCGGGAAACGCCGGCAACTCGCCCGTCCAACCCACTGCACCACAGCCGAGAACCAATCCGGCCATCACGCAAGTCCAGACTCCAGCCATACCCCTGTCTCCTGAAACATGACTTGTCGAGGACGGCACCATCGTACCCGGCCGGGACCTCAAAGCCAAGCGGATCTTGGAGGCGTGGCTGGGTCCGTACGTGACAGGCAGCCCAGATTTTGATAGAGCTTATGGAGAAGATCGCGCGGGCGAACGATGTTTCGCCCCTACCGGATGAATGAGGTGACGATTTGACAGGCACAACTGAGATGAATCACGCATGGAACTGGGATCGGGACAATGAACCTGGCGCCGCTGTGGCAAAGCCTGTAGGGGCGAATGATTATTCGCCCCTACGATGGACTGTCATTGTCGTCACGCTGCTATTGGCTTCGTCGGCGGCCCGATCGGGAAGCCTGGCGGAGGATTTCCGCAATCCGCCGCCGGCGGCACGTCCCTGGGTCTATTGGTTCTTCATGGACGGCAATATCAGCCGCGAAGGCATCACGGCGGACCTGGAAGCGATGCAGCGGGCCGGCATCGGCGGTGTGATCCTGATGGAGGTGGATGTCGGCATCCCGCGCGGCCCGGTCCGGTTCATGAGCGAGCCGTGGCGGACCTTGTTCAAACATGCGGTGAATGAGGCGGAACGTCTGGGCCTGGAGATCACGCTGAACGCCGGCCCGGGGTGGACGGGCAGCGGCGGCCCGTGGGTCAAGCCCGAGCAGTCCATGCAGCACCTCGTCGCCAGCGAAACCAACGTGGTCGGAGGACAGCGCTTCGACGGAATCTTGCCGCAACCGAAGCCGCGGCCGCCGTTTTTCGGCCCTGCTCCGAAGGAAGTGGAGCCGCTGCGGGCCGGCTTCTAA
>JAMCWO010000200.1 GCA_023481165.1 Planctomycetota bacterium
TGTTTATCTGATCAGCCCCCATGGCACGCGGGTGGAGTTGTTCACCGGTGTAGGCGGCTCGGGCGATAACTTCACCGACACGATCCTGGATGACCAGGCCAGCGTGGGGATCGTCTCCGGCGCAGCGTCTTTCGCGGGCACCTACCGTCCGGAAGGGGTTCTGTCGGCGCTGGTGGGGCAGGATCCGAACGGGACCTGGCGCTTGGAGATCACGGATACGGCCAGTGGGGATGTGGGTACCTTGAACAGTTGGGCCCTACGGATCACCACCGCGGCGGCGGCCCCGGAGATCCAGGTCACGGGCAATGGGATCTCGATCAGCGATGGGGATGTCACCCCCAGTGTGGCGGAGGGCACGGACTTTGGTACGATTGTCCAGGCCAGCCCGACAGTCAGTCGGACGTTCACGGTCTATAACGGTGGCAGCGCTACCCTGACGCTGGGGTCGGTAACGGTTCCGGCGGGCTTTACCGTAACCGAGAGCCTGTCCGGCAGTCTGGCGCCGGGGGCCTCGGATACGTTCACGGTGCGGCTCGACAATGCGACGGTCGGGATCAAGAGCGGCGATGTGTCCTTCAGCACCAACGATGCGGACGAGAATCCCTTCAACTTCCGGATCACGGGGGTAGTCCTGGCGGCGGCGGCCCCGGAGATGGAGGTTACAGGCAACGGGATCTCGATCAGCGATGGAGATGTCACGCCCAGTGCGACGGATGGCACGGACTTTGGTTCGGTGCCGGTGGGCAACACCGTGGTTCGCACCTTCACGATTACCAATAGCGGTAGCGGCACACTGCACCTGACGGGCAGTCCCGTGGTGGAGCTGCTCGGCAGCGGCGGCACCTTGGTCGTGGTGCAACAGCCGAATACGTCGATCGGTGCGGGCGGCTCGACCACCTTCCAGATCGCCTACACGCCGACCGCGGTGGGGCTCAGCGGTGCGACGATCCGGATTGTCAACGACGACAGCAATGAGAACCCGTATGACTTTGCGATCCAGGGCACGGGGGTGCAGGATCAGGCGGCGTGGATCGTGTCGCCGGATGTGCCCAGGGCGATTCTGGACCAGCAAACGATCGTCTCGACCCTGGCCGTGAGCGGCCGGTCCGGTGCCCTTATGGATGTGGAGGTGAAAGTAAACATCACTCATACATGGGATTCCGATCTGAATGTTTATCTGATCAGCCCCCATGGCACGCGGGTGGAGTTGTTCACCGGTGTAGGCGGCTCGGGCGATAACTTCACCGACACGATCCTGGATGACCAGGCCAGCGTGGGGATCGTCTCCGGCGCAGCGCCTTTCGCGGGCACCTACCGTCCGGAAGGGGTTCTGTCGGCGCTGGTGGGGCAGGATCCGAACGGGACCTGGCGCTTGGAGATCACGGATACGGCCAGTGGGGATGTGGGTATCTTGAACAGTTGGGCCCTACGGATCACCACCGCGGCGCCACAACCGCAGTCGGTTCCCTATCAGCAGGTCTTCGCGGCCGGCAAGCCCGGCGCGGCGGAGGGCTGGGAGTATTATTCGAGCAATGAGGGTCGAATCGAGGTCGTCGCCGGCCGGCTGCGGATGGATGATACGCTGGCGAACACTACTTCCTCGCTCAACGAGGCCATCCTGCATGTAGACCTGACCGGTAAGACTAACGTGCAACTGGTGCTGGATCATTGGAGTCTGACAGATGAGAATACCCCATTGCCGACGAGCTTCACAGGTCACTACAACGGGGATGGGATTGCCCTGAGCGTCGATGGGGTGCACTGGGTGAAAGTGACGGACCTGACGGGCAGCTTCACCGGCCAGAGTTTTGTGTTGGACAGTGTGTTGCTGCAGGCGCAGGTGGCGGCGGGCAGCACGGACCTGTCGAACGTTCGGATCAAGTTCCAGCAGTTCGATGACTACCCCAGTCCGGACGACGGTCGGGAGTTCGACAACATTCAGATCCTGACCGCGTAGCCGAGGGTGAGTACAAAGGCGAAGTAACCTTTCCTGTTTCCGGGGGGACGTGAACGATGACATGCGGCAAGAAGAACTCGATCGCGGTATACTGCCTGGTGGCTTTGCTTGGTGCGGGGTCTGCTTCGCGGGCGGCGAGAATCGAAATCTCCGCCGGAGAGCCGCCGTCCAATGATCGCTGCGACCGTGCTCTGCCCGTCGGAGAAGTACTGGATCTGGCGTTCAGCACGATCAAGGCCACCCCCGATGGTCCGGGCGACCCGATCCGGGGCTCGAACATCTGGTACTGCTATACCCCTTCGCGCACGGGCGAGGCTATCATCAGCCTGTACGGCAGCAAGTACGACACCATGATGGCGGTATACCGCGGCTGGGCGTGCGACCCGCGGCCCACCGACCTGATTGCGTACAACGATGACTTCTCCGGCTACGAGTCTCAGATCAGCCTCGAGGTAGTGGCCGGCCGACAGTACCTGATCGAGATCGGGGGCTTCGGCGGCCAGACCGGCTGGGGCATGTTGACCATCGCGGTCGAGGGCCAGGATGAGGCGGGATTGGACCTGGGCGATGCGCCCGACAGCGCCAACAGTCTCGGCAAGATCATGTATGCCTACAAGCCGGAGGGCGGCCCGAAAGTCCAGGCCCATTATCCGACATCCGCCGAGAATGGGTATGGCGAGCGCCCCATCGGGCCGGTCCACAAGAACCCCCTGGCGGTGGCTTTCCTCGGCAACCGAGTCTCTCTCGAAGACAAAGCCGAAATGGGGCTGGACGCGGATGTGTTGAACAACATCGATCCGGTGCACGATGCGGCGGATCAGGACACCGGCGATGATGGTCTGGTGCAGCCGATCGAGATGCCCGCGGGCGAGTGGACCACGATCCAATATCTCGTCACCGTCGTGGAGCCGGGGACCGATCTGTGGGTCAATGTCTGGTGTGACTGGAACCGCGATGGAGATTGGGACGACGACAGCCAATCCGATCCCCAGATGGGTTCCGATGGCCGGTTCGTGTCGGAATGGGCCGTGCAGAACCAATTCCTGTTTGGGCTCTCCCCAGGGACCCATCGGATCACGAGTCCCGCCTTCATCCCCTGGCATCCGGCGAAAGGCCCCCGGGACATTTGGGTGCGCATTACCCTGGCGGAGAAACCGTGGCGGGGCGGCGACCATCCCCAGATGCGGGGCAACGGCGGATCGGGGCCCCAGGGAGGGTACAAGATCGGCGAGACGGAGGACCATGTGTTTGTGCCGAGCAGACACGAATAGGCGCTTCAGGACTTCCCCCGACGCGCAGCGGTCCCTCAGGCCGGGGGCGGGGCCGATCACTTCAACTGCGACGCGGCGAATTCCCAGTTCGCCAGATGGTCCAGAAAAGCCTGTACGAAGTCCTTGCGACGGTTCTGGTAATCCAGATAATAAGCATGCTCCCAGACGTCGCACGTCAGAAGCGCCGTCTGTCCGTGCGCCACCGGCGTATCCGCGTTGGATGTCTTCACGATCTTCAGTGAGTCGCCCTCCTGCACCAGCCAAGCCCAGCCGCTGCCGAACTGCGCCACGGCGGTGTCCACGAAAGTTTTCTGGAACTCGTCGAAACTTCCGAAGGACTTCTCGATCAGTTTCCTCAGACGCCCGGTCGGCTGGCCGCCTCCGCCGGGCTTCATGCTCTGCCAGAAGAAGGTGTGGTTCCAGACCTGGGCCGCGTTGTTGAAAACGGCGGCTTTATCCGCCACGCCCACCGTGTCCCGGATGATCTTCTCCAAAGGTTGTCCCGCCCAAGGCGTGCCGGCGCTCAGCTTGTTCAGATTGTCCACATACGTCTGGTGATGCTTGCCATAATGAAAGCTCATGGTCCGGGCGGAGATGTAGGGCTCCAAGGCCTCCTGGCGGTAAGGCAGGGGCGGCAACTGGAACGCGGATGTCCCGCCGGAGGCACCCGAGGGGCTTGACGATTCGGGCGCCTTGCCGGCCAGGGCCAGGCCCACGAGCGGTATCAAAGCGAACGCCCCTGACCACCCCTCCACAAAGGACAATCTCATGGTGCACACTCCTTTCCCTTAAGACTCGCAGATGCTTTGAACAGCCACGCCCTTGTTGGCAGTACCTCAGTACACCCTGAGGGGCGGCGTCGGCTTGGGTACTACCCCCGGAAGGTTCTCGAAGTTCTGGAATTCCGACTCGGATTTTTCAAAAGCTTTCTGATGCTCCTCGGAGAACAGCACCATTGACTTCCTTGTGACGTATGGTTCTAATCATGATACGTATGGAAGACCATTCGAGTAGCGGACCGGGGGGCTGTCGTACCCCTCCCTTCCTGCGGCGCGCGCTCTGGGACGCGGGAAACGGCGCTATCTCGCGGCCGTTACGCTGGTGGCGGTCGCCGCCCTCGTGCGTCTGGGATTCCTGCCGGCTCTGGGAACGCAGTCCATTTTCGTGACCTTGCCGGGAGAGAAGTAGAATGGCGACAAACGAGGATCGTATCCGAGTCCTGCTGGTGGAGGACAGCCCCTCCGACGCGCAGTTGCTCTGCGAATTGCTTCGGGATTACCCGCCGCAGAGGTTTGCGATTGAACGTGCGGAGCGGCTGGAGGAGGCCATCCAACTGGTGGCGGAGAGAACCTTCGACGTGGTTCTCCTGGACCTGACGCTGCCCGACAGCGCCGGTCTCGACACGTGCGTGCGGATGCGCCGGGCCGCCCCCCACCTGCCGATCGTCGTTCTGACGGGGGTGGACGACGAGACGGTGGCGTTGGAGGCGATGCAGCAAGGAGTCGAGGATTACCTGGTCAAGGGCGAGATCGTTCATGGCGGCACGATCGGCCGGGCCACGCGCTACGCCGTCGAGCGCAGGCAGGCCCAGGAGGCGCTGCGCGAGTTGAACCTGACGCTGGAGAGCCGCGTCGCGCAGCGGACCGCCCAGTTGCAGCATCGGACCCGGCAATTGCAGCGGCTGACGCTCGAGCTGTCCCAGGCGGAAGACCGCGAGCGCAAACACCTCGCGGAGATTCTGCACGATGATCTGCAGCAAATCCTGACGGCCTCGACCTTCCACCTGCACATCCTGAGGAGCCGGCTCAAGAACAACCAGGCCTTGGGAGACATCGCCGATCATGTCCATCAGTTGCTCCAGGAGGCGATTGAAACCTCCCGCACCCTATCGCACGAGCTCAGTCCGGTCGTACTGTACCGGAACGACCTGGGCACGACGTTCGAGTGGCTGGCGCAGGAGGTGCAGGCCAAGCACGGCCTGTCGGTTCAGGTCGAGGTCCGGGACCCTGTGGACTCGCCGTCGGACGCGCACAAAGTCTTCCTGTTCCGGGCCGCCCAGGAGATCCTATTCAACATCGTCAAGCACGCCCAAGTCCAGGAGGCGCGGGTCCGGCTGCAGCGCCGGCGGGCCCAGTTGTGGCTGACGATCAGCGATCGGGGGCAGGGGTTCGACCCGAAGTCGCTGGACAAGACCGCCGGGTTCGGGTTGTTGAGTATCCGCGAGCGCGTGGAACTGCTCGGCGGCCGCATGAAGATCTGGAGCGCCCAGGGCCGAGGCAGCACGTTTCTGCTCGCGCTCCCGGATGCCGTGGGGGCCGACACCCCGCGCACCTCCGTCGAGCGGCAGGTGCCCCGTCCCGCCGCCCTGTCCCAACCCGCAGAGCACGCCGGTACGCGGGCGCTGCGCGTCCTGCTCGTAGATGATCATCCGGTGGTACGCGAGGGTTTGGCGGTCCTGCTGCGAGAGCAGCAGGACATGGAGATCGTCGGCCAGACGGGCGATGGGCGAGAAGCCGTAGGCCTGGCGTCTACCCTGGAGCCGGATGTGGTCGTCATGGACGTCACCCTGCCGGGGATGGCCGGGGACGAAGCCACGCGGCAGATCAAGCGGCACCGACCGAAAACGCGGATCATTGCCCTGTCCATGTTGGAGGAAGCTCAGATGTCCGAGACGATGCGCCAAGCCGGCGCCGCCGCCTACCTGGTCAAGACGGCGCCGTCGGAGCACCTGCTGGCCGCTATCCGCGGCTCGTAGTCCGGTCTGGCGCGGCATCCCGCGCGGGTTCCTCAGAGTTCGGCCGTGGTCAGGCCTTCCTGGATGGCGTATTTCGTCAGTTGGGCGACCGTGTCGACGTTCAGCTTGTTCATGATCCGCAGCCGATGCGCCTCGACGGTCTTATGGCTGACGTGCAGCCGCTGGGCAATCTGCTTGACGGTGCCGCCCTCGGCCAGCCGTTGCAGGATTTCGCGCTCCCGCGGCGTGAGCAGCGAGAACGCCGTGGACGCGGTCTCGTCCTCCGTGCGTCCGAGCTCTTCCACAACGATCTGGCTGATCGAGGGACTCACGTAGGTCTTGCCTTCCGCCACGGTGCGCACGGCGTGCGCCAGCTCCTCGAACCCGCAGTTCTTGTGCAGGTAGGCCGCCGCGCCCGCCCGGAAGACCTCCTTGATGCAGGGTCGCGCCGCATGCATGGAAAGGGCGATCACCCGCACTCCCGGCGCCTCCCGCTGGATCTGGCGCGTGGCTTCGATCCCGTTGAGGTTCGGCATATTGATGTCCATGACCACGATGTCCGGCCGCAGCTCTCTGGCCTTCTCCACGGCGGCGTGTCCATCGCCGACTTGGCCGACGACCTCCATGTCCCCCTCCTCGTGGAAGGCCTGGCGCAGGCCGTCCCGCACGATCGTATGGTCGTCGGCAAGCAAAATCCGAATGCCCATGGCGCTGTCCCTCTGGTCTGCATCTGCTCTTAGGCCGCTGTCACCGGCTGTCCGGCCCCAAAGGCGCCGGGGACGCTCCCGGGTGCTGCTGCGTCCAAGACACGGAGCCACCCTGCGTCACCAGGATGTACGGCGGATTCACGCGGCCGTTCATCGGGATGCGCCCGCGGCGTAATATTTTGTGCGCACCAGAGGGTCCCGGGGGCGCCGGGTGAGCCGCTTGTCGGGGTCGTCTTCGTCCCGGTCATCGTTGTTCGCGGGAACGGCTCCGTGGGCGCGCCGGATGTGCCGGACCATCACTGCGAGATCCGTGGCGGCAAAAGCACACTCATAACAGAGCCAGCCGCCCGCCCGATAGACGGGCAAGGACCGCCGGTCGTGGATCAATCGGCGAAAGAGCGACACTTCCTTGCGGCTCAGGAACGCGTAGCCCACGGGGCCGTTGGCCCGCGGATACTGTGGCGATTTCATATCCATACGAAGCTGCGCGGTCCTTCGTGGAACTGTTGGCAGCCTCCCGTGTGATCCTTGTCCCCAGCCGGTCCCATCTAAAAGTTGATACGAATCATCCGGTAATTTGTTCCGGGAATTCGCCGCCTCCCGGCCGCCGGCCACCTCTCTCCGATTACCATCTCCCCCTGCTTTCATCCGCGGGGTGACGCCCCATCCCCCGGCGCGATGGTCCGCGGCTGGCACGTCCTGTCTGTTCCTGTCGTCACGTCCCATCCTCCCGCCCACCTCGACGAAACGGGCGCGCCGATTCGCTGAACTGGAAGGGGCACACGGCCGTAGATAAAGGGGCATGACGACAGGATGGCTCCATGCCACCGTGATCCCGACGCCACGGCCGCCCCAGCTTCGGCGCAGGGGGCCGCGTTCGCCGCAGGGGCACGGTGTAGGGATGGAAGCAGGCCCATGAACAGGAACACCCATGAAAACGAAGAAAGCATCGAGAATGGACGTGTTGCCGGAGCGTATTCGCCGCAAGAGAGTCTGGGCGGTCCGCCGGCAGCTCCGACAGGGGCGATATGATGTCGCCTCCCGTCTGGCCGCGATCCTCGACCGGGTCCTGGAGGACGTGGCCGTGTGAGACGACCGGAGACGACCGGCTTGGCACGGGGGAGCGCAGAGGAGAAGACGCCGCGGCACTGCGCCGCCGGCGCGGGAATACAGAAGGGGACACCTATGAAGAATCGTGACCATCAGATGAACAAGACAGCTTCGACCTATGCCAAGGTAACGAGAGAAGGATTCGCGGGGACGGCCACCGCGCCCGGCTATCCTCCGAGTGCGGCGAAGACCGGTCCCATGACGCCCATTTTGCCGGGCAGGGCCTCCCTGGCGGCCACGGCATTGACATACGAGCAGATCGCCGAGCGAGCCAAAGCTCTCTGGCGTGCCAGCGGGTGCCTGTCCGGCCGGGATGTGCAGAACTGGCTGGAGGCGGAAGCACAGTTGAAGGCCGAATTGAAGTCGCGCTGATTCTCCGCCGCGCCCCGTGGCCCCTCCCCATCCGACGCGGTCGGGAATTGGGTTCGTTTGGCACGATTCGCGGCCAAATTGGCTTTGTTTCGCGTTATTGCCCCGGCGACAGATGACAGCGTCAAGAGCCTGCCCTGAGCGTAGCCGAATGGGCCGAAGATCCCGGCGATGGTCTTCCTTGGCCGCCAGCGGCAAATTGGGTTTGTTTGGCGCCATTGTTCCTCCATAGGGTCTCCCGCGCCCGTCCCAGGGCGCGCCGGGCAAATTGGGTTCGTTTCGCACATTTCCCCCGTGCCCCACGCCCCCGAGGCCCTGTCCCGCCCGGTACCTTCCGGGGGGCAATTGGGTTTGTTTCGCATGATTCGCCACCGAATTGGGTTCGTTTCCCGAAGCGGGGCATCGAGGCGATGTCGCACGATTGGCTCCGCCCGATTGGGTTCGTTTTGCGCATTTCGCCCTCCGGGACCCCAGCCGACCAGCCAGATTGGCTTTGTTTCGCACAATAGGCCCCTCCGGGCACGCCGTCCCCCAAATGCCCCATCCTGCCCAACTTTGGCTTTGTTTCGCATAATCGGCATCGGGTTGGAATGGTGGAATAATAGGATAGTGGAATGCTGGGCTTTTCGGTGGACGGACGGCTCCACGAAATTGGGTTCGTTTCGCACGATTGCCCCTCGTCCCCTAGGCCCCCGCCCCGGCTGACGAAATTGGGTTCGTTTTGCATCTTTCGCCCTCCGGGGACCAGGCTCCTGCCTTGGGTAGGCCAAATTGGCTTTGTTTTGCACCGCCGTCTTTCAACCGACTACCGACTACCGGCTACAATCATTAATCATAAACGCGTCATTCCCGCGGAGGCGGGAGTCATAGATCCGAGCGTTCGCCTCGGAGCAGAGTATCTCTCCATCTATGGGCCGTGTTGCACGAATCGTGACGAAATTCTGTGCGCGCACGGGGCTGCCACGTCGCGCAACTCTTTGTGCCTAAAGGAATAACAGATTTCTCTCGCCCGAGGTGTTTTACTTTTTCAACTGTTGCACAAACGTGATCGCAGGGTGGGGGCCGGAGACAGCATCTCCGGAAGTCTGTGAATGTGAATGCCTGAGCCCTTCAGACCGTTGGTGACGTTTACCGTAGCCAGACGGTTGATCTACACGGGACGCCGCTATAAGTCTGATCCCTTGCCCCGGATAGCGGCGAGCAGTTCCTCCGAAGGAGCGGTTTTGAGGACGTAGCCCTCGGCCCCGGCCTGGTACATCCGCTCTCGCACCGCGGACTCGTCGAACATGGACAGCGCGACGATGCGCGTATGGGGCAGGTCCTGTTTGATCCGGCGGGTGGCCTCGTCGCCGCTCATCACGGGCATGGACACGTCCATCACGACCACATCCGGTTCCAGATACTCGGCCAACTCCACGGCCTCGCGGCCATTGGACGCCTGGCCGACAATTTCGATCCCGGGCTCTTCGCTGAGCAAGGAGGCCAGGCCCTGCCGCACGATTTGATGGTCGTCCGCCAGCACCACGCGCAGTCGGCCGTAATCTTCGCCCGCCTCTTCGGCTTCCTGCGCCTTTGTGGTCCATCTTGTCTCAACCTGGGAATCGGTCTCGGCGCTCTCGTCATCCGCCACCAGGAGTAAACAGGTGCTGTCCTCCGCCGCAGCGCTGCCGATCTTCCGGCGGCCCCCGGGCGCCTCGACCCGCGCGGGGATATGCCGCCATCCGAACTGGGCCGCCTGAAGGCTCGCCAAGGCAGTGAATTTGTCTTCGGCAAATTCGAACAGATCGTCCAGTCGACTGATGGCAAAGATCACATCTTCCGACCAACGCTGAATGCTCATTCTATACCTCCCTTTCCGATACCACACGGGCCGGTGGCCGACAGTGGTTAACCGCAGATTGCGGATTCGGGTGCCGGAGTCAACGGCCCATCTCGTCCGCAATCTGCGATTACGCCACCGCGTTTCTTACGGGCATCCTTGCCATTCCGGGCCCCCTCAACGCCGGCTGAGGCGTCGGCCCCGTCACCCGGACTCCGTTCCGGGGATTAGTCTTCAATTCGCGGCCTCGCACATCGTGGCCGCGTTCCAGTCTTCCGCGAATCGGTTGACTGCGATATGCAGCCGGCTCTTGACCGTGCCGACCGGAA
>JAMCWO010000122.1 GCA_023481165.1 Planctomycetota bacterium
GGAAATGGCACAGCAGCGCGGGGAAATGGATGGGATTGCTCCTGGCGGTAGCGGCCTTCCCGCCCGCCTGCTTCTCGTCGTTCATTGCCGCCAACAGCTTCAAGACCACCTTGCCAACCGTGAATCCCTTCATTTCCGTAGGGATTGGAACGGCGGTCAGCATCATCCTGGCGGTGACCGGATGGGCCGGCCAGTTGGCCAGCGTGTTCACCGTGATTGGCGCGTCCTTCGGACCCATCTGCGGCGCCATGCTCGTGGATTACATCCTGTCCGGGCAGACCTGGGCCGGTCCTCGGAGGGGCTGGAACATGGCTGGGTGGATCTCGTGGGCCCTCGGCTTCCTGGTGGGCATCGCCCCCTTGGTCAAGATCGCCAACATTCCGGCCGCACCGCTGTTTGCGTTCATCGTCGGGGCCGTCGTGTACTTTGCCTTGGCGAAGGCCGGGCTCCAGCCGCCGGCGGTTGAGATGCCGGGCGCCGCGCCAAAGCCGCAAGCGTGATGTCGCAGGCTCGCGCACAGGCGATCCGGGTATTCGTCGAACGCGGTTAGACCCCTTACAGGGACTCGACACCAGTCGAGTCCCTGCTTTTTTGTCTTGGGCCGGAAAATGTGTAACAAATCAGCCGGCGGCGCAACTTGACAAGGGACAGGACGGTCGATACGATGTGGTTTTTCGTCCGATTGGGACTGGACCTGTTTCGCAGGGTGAAACAGTCGAGGTAGAGTGAAGGATATCAAGTTAGGTGAGAAGAGGTTAGTCAAAATGAACAAGAGACTGGATTCCATGACAAGAATAGTCCTGCTGGTGGTTCTGGCGTTCGCGGTGTGCCTTGCCAGTTCCTGTGCGAAGAAGCAGCCGCCCCAGACGCCGACGAAAGCCCCGCAAAAGACGGCCCCCGCCACACCGGCCAAGGCTCCGGAAGCCGCGAAGCCGGCCGTGCAGCCTGCGGCGCTGACCACGGAAGCCCCGAAGCCGGCGGCCCCGGCTCCGGCCCCGCAGCCCCCAGCGGCCGCCGCCCCGTCCGCTGGCAAGATGGTTGAGCTTGCGATTGAACTGCCCAAGCCGATGTTCGTCGGCACGCCGCAGGATATCAAAGTGGAAAACCTGGAGAAACCACTGGGCAAGCCACGGCACCCTATGCTGGTTCCCGAGGGCACCGTGAACCTGGCGAAGGATAAGCCCGTCAAGTCCAGCGATGAGATGCCGATCATCGGCGAGATCAGCTACATCACCGATGGGGACAAGGAAGCGGCCGACGGCAGCTACGTCGAGCTCGGACCGCTTGTGCAGCACATCACGGTCGATCTTGGCAAGACGTGCGAGCTGTATGCCATCGTGGTGTGGCACTATCACAAGCAGCCGCGCGTGTACACGGACGTGGTGGTGCAGGTGTCCAACGACGCGGACTTCATCAAGGACGTCAAGACGGTCTTCAATAATGACCTGGACAACTCCGCCGGGCTGGGCGTCGGCACGGACAAGCACTACATCGAGACCTCCGAAGGCAAGCTGATCGACCTGATCTCGCAGGGCAGCCCGAAGGCCCGGTACGTCCGTTTCTACAGCAACGGCAATACGAGCAACGACCTGAACCACTACATCGAAGTTGAGGTTTACGGCAAGCCGGCGCAATGAAATGGTTCGATTGGGTCTCCGGCGACGGGAGGCTCAAGCTATACTGGTTCTCCATCTTGGTCGTGGCGCTCGGGGCGTTGGCACTCCGAGCGCCACGGCTGAGTCTGCGGCCGATGCACACCGATGAGGCCGTCCACGCCGACAACTTTGGCACCCTCCTCGAAGGCGGCACCTACAAGTACGATCCCCACGAGTATCACGGTCCCACCCTCAACTACTTCACGCTGATTCCCGCTCGCCTGACCGCGAAGGACACCTATGCCTCGCTTACCGAAACCACGCTGCGGATTGTCCCGGTTATTTTCGGCACGTTGCTGGTTTTGATGAGCCTACTGCTCGTGCGGGGTCTGGGGCCCGGCGCCGTGGTGGTGGCTCTGCTGGTGGCCCTCTCGCCGGCCATGGTCTTCTACAGCCGCTACTATATCCAGGAGATGCTGCTGGTCTGCTTCACATTCGGCGTCATCGTCTGCGGCTATCGCTATCTGCGCACGCAGGCGCTGCCGTGGGCGCTCGCGACCGGGGCTTTCGTCGGGCTGATGCATGCCACGAAAGAGACGTGTATCATCGCGTGGTGTTCCATGGGACTGGCCCTGGTGCTGTCGCGCCGCGAGCGTCCTGTCCGCGCCAGCATCAAGCCGCTTCACCTGCTCTTTGGTCTTGCAGTCGCAGTGGGCGTCTCCGCCTTGTTCTACTCCTCGTTCGGCCGCCATCCCCAAGGGGTGCTGGATTCGTATCTGACGTACGCGACGTACTTGGGCCGCGGGGCCGGCGAAAACACCGCGCACGTTCACCCCTGGTACTACTACCTCCAGATGCTTGTATTCGCGAAGTACTTTGATGGTCCGATCTGGACGGAAGGGTGGATCGTGCTGCTGGCCCTCGTGGGCATGGCCGCAGCGGCCAAGGGCACCGGCCTCGGTTCCATCGATCCCAAGCTGGTGCGGTTCCTCGTCGTGTACACGATCGCCATGACGGTAGTGTACTCCGCCGTCCGCTACAAGACGCCCTGGTGCCTGCTGAGCTTCCTGCATGGCATGATTCTCCTGGCCGGCGTCGGCGCGGTGATGCTCCTGACATGGGTGAAAAGGCGCGGTCCGCGTGCCGTTCTCGCCGTGCTGTTGGTTGGTGCGGCGGGGCATCTGGCCTTCCAAGCCTACCGGGCGAACTTCGTCTACTATGCGGATAGCCGCAATCCGTACGTGTACGCCCATCCCACAACGGAGGTCTTCACCATCGTGGAGAAGGTCAAGGAGTACGCGGATCTGCCCGATTTGGATCATTCCAACGCGGTGCCCATCCAGGTCATCGTCCCCGGCCAGGACTATTGGCCGCTGCCCTGGTACCTGCGGGCGTACCGCGTAGGGTGGTGCACCGAGATTCCGGATCAGGTCGGGCCGCTGGTCCTTATCTCGGACAAGCTCGAAGAGGCTCTGACGCGCAAACTCTACGTGGACACCCCGCGCGAGAAGCGGCAAATGTACCTGTACCTGTTCCCGGCCCCGTACTACCTGTGGTTTCGACCCGGGGTCAAGATGCTCGGCTTCGTCCGCAAAGACCTGTGGGACGAGCGTGCCAACCAAGAATCCGTCGCGAGCGTACGGATGGAGGGAAAACATGGACAGCCACACCCAACCACCGGAGACGCAGTTCGTAGTCAGTGACTGGGCCGCCGTGCCCAACGTGCATCGCTTCGCCCACCAGGCGATGGCGACCACGTTCGAGGCCATTATCCAGTACGAGGACCGGACCTACGCGCAGCAGGCCGCCCGGGCGGCCTTCGATGAGGTGGACCGCATCGAAGGGCACTTGAGCCGGTTTCTCGAAACCAGCGACGTTACGCGGATCAACCATCTGGCCGCCGGGCAGCCGATCCAACTGAGCCTGGACACGTTCGAGTGTCTGAAGATCAGTGTCGAGGTCTGCGCCGAGACCGGTGGGGCTTTCGACGTCACGGTCGGTTTCCTCGTGGACTGCTGGCTGGACAAGGCGAAGAAGATGCCGCGCACACCGACGCCGGAGGAACTACAGTTCGCCCGCGCACATACCGGCATGGACCTGATCCTGTTTGATGAGCCCACCCATGCGGTGGCGCTGGTCGACAGCCCCGTCCGGGTGGACCTGGGCGGTGTGGGCAAAGGGTACGCCGTCGATCGGATGGCGGACCTCCTGCGCGAGTGGAGCATCGACCGGGCCCTGATCCACGGCGGCTTCAGCTCGGTCCTGGCCCTCGATCCACCGCAGGGCATGGTCGGCTGGCCCGTGACGCTCAGCGATCCGAAGGATCGCCGCCGTACGCTCGCCCGCGTCCAACTGGCGGGCGCCTCCATCAGCGGCTCCGGCGTGGAGAAGGGCCGGCATATCATCGACCCGCGCACGGGCGAGCCGGCCGAAGGCAAGAGCGCGAGCTGGTCGATCGCTCCCGATGCGGCCCGTGCCGACGCCTTCTCAACCGCCTTCATGATCATGACTTCGGACGAAGTCAAAGACTATTGCGTGAATCACCCCCAGGTCCGCGCCCTGCTCATCATACGAGGCGACGAAGCGGGCCTCACTGAGAAGATCATCTCGACAGGCGAGTGGAAGCCGGGGGAGCTTGTTAGTTTGACCTGACCGATTCCTGTGCCCTGCTTGTCATCCTGAACGGAGCGTAGCGAAGTGAAGGATCTGGGACGCGGACGAGAGTGGCCTTTGTTTCGCCGGCCGGATCCTTCGGCTTCGGCTCAGGATGACAAGAGGGTCGATGTCTCGGCGGCTCAACCCTGTTTCTGTATGTTGGGCCTGTTGTTGCTGCTGCTCGTCATAGCGCGTCGCAGCGCGCGCAGCTCGGAAAGGACGGGCCAGGGGGTGCGGGCGACCGAGAGACGCGTGTCCCGATCGCAGGCCCACTGGACGGGGAACTCGCGGACGCGGTAGCCTTTTCGGATGGCTCGCAGGAGGATCTCGATGTCGAACAGGAAGCCGTCGGTGACGCACTGGCCGTACAACTCCCGGGCGACATCGCCCCGATAGATCTTGAAGCCGCACTGGGTATCCGTGAACTCGCGCGGGACGCCCAGCATGGTCCGGACCGTGGCTTTGAAGGTGCGCGAGATGAGCCGGCGGTGCCACGGCTGGTCCCGGAGGATGCTGCTTTGGATGTGCCGGCGGGAGCCGTGGGCGATGTCGCAGGCCCCGCTCCTGAGCAGCTCCAAGCCGGTCAGGACATTGTCGTAGGGGATGCAGAGCCCGCAATCGGCGAACATTGCATATTGGCCGCTCGTTGCCACCATTCCGGTGCGCACCCCGTAGCCTTTACCCCGGTGGGCCTCGTAGCGAAGCACCCGGCGCTGAATGCCCTCCGGGACTGCCACATCTTGCGCGGCTTGGGTCGTGTTGTCGCTGCTGCCATCGTCCACGACGATGATCTCGCCGCGCAGATCGTGGGCACAGAAGAACTGAGCCGCCGCCGTTACATCGCGGGCGATCTTGTGGCCTTCTTCGTAGGCCGGTATGACAATCGATAAATCCATCCAAGAGTATTATACGGCACGCACCGTAGCTTGACCAAAGAAAACGACCGCGTTCGTGAGGCCAACGCGGTCGTTGGCAAAACAGCAATTACCGGCGAACGCGGCTCAATGGACCTCTTCGTCGATCCAGCCGAGCAGTTGCCGCACCTCATCGATCGTGATATCGCCCATGTGCGCGATGCGGAAGGTCTTATCCTTGAGCTGCCCGTAGCCGGCGCTGAAGATCGCGTTGTGCTTCTTCTTGACGGCGCCAATCACGTCGCCCACGTTGATGTTGCGCGTGTTCTTGATCGTTGTCAGGGTGTTCGAGGCGTAGCGCTCCTCACAGAACAGGGAGAACCCTTTCTGCTTGGCCCAGCTACGGACGAGATCGCCCATCTTCTTATGGCGGGCCCAGACGTTCTCCATGCCTTCCTTGACGAACTTCTGGCACTGGTAGTGCAGGCCCATGATGTGCGGAATGCTCGGCGTCACGAGGGTTTGGTTCTTCTCGGCCGCCTTGGCCCACTCGATGAAGTTGAAGTAGTAGCCCTTGGCCGGCACGCTCTTGGCCTTCTCGACGGCCCGCTTGCTGACCGCGGCGACCGTGAATCCCGGGGGCAGCCCGAACGCCTTCTGCACGGAGGCGAACCCGACATCCCAGCCGAGCTCATCGAAGTGGATCGGCTGGCCGATCATGCCGCTGACGGCGTCGACGAACACCAGTACATCCGGGTACTTGGCCTTCATCATCTTGGCAATGTCGTAGATCGGGTTCATCAGGCCGGTGCTGGTCTCGTTGTAGATCAGCGTGATCGCCGCGTATTTGCCGCCGGCGAGCTTGGCGTCGATCAGCTCGGGTGTAGTGGCTTGGCCCCACTCGACCTTGAGCACATCGACATTGCGGCCGCAGTCTTTTGCCACATCCGCCCACTTGTCGCTGAAGGCGCCGCAGCAGGTGGCGAGCATCGTCTCATTCGGCGCGACGCAGTTGCGGATGGAGGCCTCCCAGAGCCCCGAGCCGCTGGAGGTGGAGAGAAAGATGTACTGGTTCGTGAACAGGAGCTTCTTGAGCATGTCGGCCACTTCACCGTGAAGCTGCGCGTATTCCTTGTCGCGGTGGCCCAGGGTTCGATGGGCCAGCTCTTTCAGCACGTCCGGCTTGACCTCGATGGGGCCGGGGATGAACAAGGTGGGCGGGTTTCTCCAATCTGTCATGGGGGTCTCCAAGAAGCGGTTAGAGTTTTTGAATCGTCAATCCGGTGAACATTTTCGGATAGAAGTACGTCGATTTGTGCGGCATGCGCTCGCCGGCGTCGGCGACCGCCGTCAAGCGCCGCATTTTGACCGGGTTGGTGAAGAAGGCCACCTGCTTGCGGCCTGCATCGACCTGTCCGATCAAATCGTTCATGGCGTTGGGCACATCCTTGACGTATTCCACATAGTCGGGATTGCCCATCTTCTCCTCGTCGAAGCCCAGCAACTGCTCCAGCACAAGCTTCTGGAGCACCGCCACATCGAGGGCACGCCACGCCTCGCTCTTGTCGGGCGCGGCAGCCGCCATGAGGGAGCCATCCTTCAGGGCCGCCACATAGAAGGACCGGTCTCCCATATACAGACCGAGGGTGGTTTCGTCCCGCTCGTGCAGATTTCGCATCTCGGCGAGCATGCGCTGCCTGGCTTGCTCCTTGGTGTCGCGCGAGAACTTGAACGACACCAGGCGAAAGCTGCTTTCCAGTCGCGCGCAGAACTCCGAGCGTTGGAAGCCGGCGATCCCGCCGACGAGGCGGTGGGTCGCCAGGACCACCAGGCCTTTCTGCTCGGTGTTGGTGAAGGCGATCATCTGGTATCGGGCCTTCGGATTGCCGCTCTCGTGCATGTATTTCAGGCCGGTCGTATAGCGGTGGTGGCCGTCCGCAATGATGCAGCTTTTGTCCTGCATCATCGTCTCGACCGCTTGGATGTCGTCCTCGGCTACGATGGCGTAAAGCCGATGCCGTACGGCCTGCTCATCCATGAAGTCGATCAGCGGCGCCTGCCTCATGGCCTTGGTGATGATCCGGTCGGCGATGTCTTGCGAGTCCTCGTAGAGCATGAAGACCAGTCCGAAACGCGCCGCCGTGGCCCTTTCGAGATTCAGCCGGTCGAGCATGGGTTTCTCGAAAACCTGCTCGTGCGGCCGGACCACTTTGCCGAAGTCCTCCAGCCGGGCCAGCGCGATGAAGCTCAGACGCTGGAACGCCGTGCCGCCCAGCTCGAAGTCCTGGACGTATCCATAGATGGTGTCCTGAGAGTCTTCTTGGAGTGCCCCTTCCGTGATCCAATTCTGGAGATACTCGGCGGCACGGGTGTACGGATTATGCCGGTCGTCGTCACAACTGGCGGCCTTGCCTTTTGTGATGTGCACAATATTATACTTGCTCTTGCGATAAAGCTCGTCTCGTTCACCGTCGCTGATGACATCGTAGGGCGGGGCGATGCACTTGCCCACGTCGCCGACTACGCCGGTGTTGAAGCGGAACGCTTTGAAAGGCTTCACTTCCATTATCACGATCTTTGCCGTCCTTGCGACTCTCCAACCTCCCCATAGACCGCAGGGCTGATTCCCTGGACTCCGAGTCTGTGGAAGACGCGAATAGTAGTCAACGCACCGGTGTTTGTCAAGCGGGAACGCAGACCGGGTGCATGACGCGTGCGGGCGGCATCGGGCTGGAATACTGGAATAGTGGAATACTGGAACAATGGGGGCTCGCGACGGCCGCCACGGCCGACACCGCCTCGGTGCCCCCTTCGGGCAATTGGCTTTGTTTCGCACGGCAGGCCCCGCTGAATTGGGTTTGTTTCCCGAAGCGGGGCATCGAGGCGATGTCGCACAATCCGCCCTCCCGGGAACGCCGATCTCCCGATCGGCACAATGACAGGAATTGGGTTTGTTTGTACAACAGCCTGCGACTCCCGTTCTCCAGACTCCGTCCCACCCGGCCCCACCGGGAATTGGCTTTGTTTGTACAACTGCCCCCCGGTCCGGTGGCCCGCAGAGGGCGTCCCGGCGTAGGTCTGTCCCCAATCCGCAATCCGCAATCGCGGAATTGGCTTTGTTTTGCCGAGGCCTATGGACTGTACGATTCACCATAACTCCTCTCCCGCAAAGCACTTGCCTGCTCCTTCCCGCGGCCGGAATTGGGTTTGTTTGTACAGCACCCCACACCCCCCGGCCCACAGGCATCGCCCCGCCCGGCCCCGCCGGGCAAATTGGGTTTGTTTGTACAGCCGACCCCCGGCCGCCCACGTTGCCGGAAATTGGGTTTGTTTGTACAACCAGCCACCGGCCGACACCGCCTCGGTGCCCCGCTTCGGGCAATTGGGTTTGTTTCGTATGACTCCCTCCGGCGAAATTGGGTTTGTTTGGCACGATAGGCTTCCGCGACGGCCCCGCCTGCCTGTCCGGCAGGGGCAAATTGGGTTTGTTTGTGCGGCGAGCCCCGTCGCGACCGGGCGGAATTGGGTTTGTTTGTACAACCGGCCCGCGCAGGCCAGAGGTGGCGGGCCGCAGCGGGCTTCCTGCCAAATTGGGTTTGTTTGTACAAGACCATCGAGACCGTCTCCCAGATGCCCCAACTCGCCCAAGTTTGGCTTTGTTTGCACGAATATCCACCACGGAGACACCGAGGCCACGGAGAATGAAATCGAGGTCATGTCTCTCAAGGGAGCTAAGAGTACCTCTGTGCTCTCTGTGCCTCTGTGGTGAACCCCTGCAAATTGGGTTGGCACGCGTCGTCACGACTCTTGCTTCCGCTTTCCAATCATAAATCATGAATCCGAGGGGCTCTGCCTCAGAGCAGACTGTCCCCCCATATAGGGGCCGTGTTGCACGAATTGTGCCGAAATTCTGTGCGCGGGCGAGGCCCGAACCTCGCGTAACTCCTTATGCCCGAAGGAATAAAGAATTTCTCGCACGCGGGGTGTTCTACCTTTTCGACTGTTGCACAAACGGTACGCGGAAGGCCGGAGGCGCTAGGCTATAGGCCGGAGGGCAGACCGCCTACCGACTACCGATCTTTGAATCGGGAGTCGGAGGGCACCATACTCAATTGGGGGCCGCAAAAAGTAAGATGCCCCCGGAATTAAGAGGCGGTTCAGGGTGTGGGAATGTTGGGATTGTTCCAGGCACAGGGAGCCGGTGAGTCGGACGCGTCGGTCCGTCTGTGTGTAAGATCACACGTGCCCGGAAGGAGAAGAGACCGGGCACAAGCGGATGAGGCCGGAATCAGGAAGGCGAAGCCTGCAATGAGACTCCTTCCGCAGGAATCCGCTTATGGGCCGTCTGCAAAAGGGTTTCGGCTCATGAACCGCCTCCGGAGAACGTCGCAAGTGCACGCGACGTTGCCCGCAGCGCCGCTGCGCGTCGGGGTTGGGAGCTGGACCGGTGGCGGGTCCGTGCGTAGCGTCCACACCCCTGAACCGCCCTTGTGGGTATGTTCGCGGGCGTGGCTTTAAAGTGTGAGGGAACCATCGTGGTATGCGAAGCAAGGAGGCATTATGAATTCCGGGGACAAATTCCGGGGGCATCTTACTTATTTCGTCCCCGTATTGAGTATGGCGTCCCCGAATTCCCCGTCCCCGAATTCCCCGTCGCGGCGCGGCTCCGACAGACCCTCCGAAAACTCCCCGCCGCGAAACGCCGCAGCCTGACGCTGGACAATGGCCATGAGTTCGCCCGCCCGCTCGAATTGGAGAAAAAGCTGGAGCTACCGATCTACTTCGGCCATCCTTATCATGCGTGGGAACGCGGCACCAACGAGAACACCAACGGCCTCTTACGCCAGTATCTGCCCAAAGGCACCGACCTGAGCCAGATCACGGAGGAACAATTGCGCTCTCATGTCCGCCAAATCAACCACCGGCCCCGTAAATGCCTCGGCTTTCAAACGGCTTTCGAGGTCTTCCACCTCCAGCCATCGGGATAGCTCTTGCCCCCGACTCCTACGTTCGATACTCTGGCAGCGCCGGCGCGGAGGATAGGGCCCTGCTGGGAAGCAACCCGAGCGCCGCGCCGGCCCAGGGACAGGAGGCGACGTTGTATCGATACTACGTCGCCTTCTCCTCTCTACCCGCCTCTGGCCCAAAGCGTTAAATCCCAGGGGTCTGGGGAGCGTCCCCAGAAGTATCGAAGGAAACAGCAACCGGCTGGCTCGCGATTGTCACGCCGTGTTGCGCTTCGCGTGTTAATGCGCCGAATCAAGAGGGAAGTTGGGGCCCCTACCCATCTCAGACGGGAATTCCCTATGGATCGGGAGCCCGGCTCAGCGAGAGGTCCCGATTTCTGCGGAACACGCGATACGGTGGGAGAACTAGTTGTGAAGGAATGGATCATGATAGGACTGGCAACAGGAGTCACGTTCTTATCCCTGTCCTGCGCCCTGGCGCACCGGCCCACACCAGCGGTATCGGTCCGAGAGCAGAGGCTGGGAGACGTGCCGGACGATCGGCACCACGAGACCATCACTCGGCAGGGACGGCACATCGCCTGGGTCGTCCGGCGCGGCGTCAAGTCCATGGCCGTCATCGATGGCCAAGAGGGGACGGCGTACGAAGAGATACTCGCCCCAAGATCTGAGGAACCCGCGGAGTTCATCGAGGGCTTGAAGCAGGTGCTCGGGGAAGAACTTGTCGCACGCTACCAGCTCTTGCCCCCCTGGCTGGATGGGAGCCCGGATGGCCAGCGCCTGGCTTACCGGGCCAGACGAGATGGCCAATGGCATGCGGTCGTGGACGGCAGGGAAGGGGCTCCATATGATGAGATTGGCTCGGTCGGATTCACGCCGGACAGTCTTCACGTCTGGTATCGAGCCAGAAGAGGCGAGAAGTGTGTCATGGTGATGAACGAAAGGGAAGGTCCGGAATACGACGAGTGGGCGAACGGACCTTGGTTTAGCCAAGAAGGGGGTCATGTGGCCTGTGTCGCCGTGAGGGCCGAGAAACAGATTCCGGTCGTGGACGGGAAGGACGGGGACCCTCACGATTTGATTCGCCGCATCGTGTTCAGCCCGGATGGCAGACGCTCGGGCTGGATCGCTCGAGATGACGACCGGTGGTTCGTCATCGTTGACGGTCAGACGGGCCCGGCCTATAGTTGGATTGGCGGCCTGGAATTCAGTCCGGACGGACAACATATCGCCTACCGGGCGATGAGGGGCACCCGGTCTGTTATGGTTGTGGACCACCAGGAAGGACCCGAATATGACGTGGTCGAGACTCGTCAGGAGTACGGCGGGTCCGCTTTCAGTCCGAAGGGCAATCGAGTGGTCTATCAGGCGGCTACCAGAAACGGAAGGTCGCGGATCGTTGTGGATGGACGGGAGGGCCCGGAATTCGATCTGACGCACAGTTGGGGATTCAGCCCGGACGGCAGGCACGTGGTGTATGAAGCGCGGCGCGGTCAAAAGCAAGTCATAGTCGTGGACGGCGAGCTTGGGCCTGAGTACGATTTGGCGTGCGAATTCCGTTTCAGCCCGGATGGTGGGCGGTGGGCGTATGAAGCCACGGCGGGACAGAGGTCCCTCGTGGTCGTGGACGGTCGATCCGGGCCTGCCCATAATGGCGAGGTCTTTAGTCTGACGTTCAGCCCGGACGGCAGACGTATAGCGTACTGGGCGTGCGACAACGGAAACATGTCAGCAATCATAGACGGCCAGGCTGGACCCGCGTACGAGGATATCGGGTATCTGAAGTTCAGCCCCAATAGCGAGCGAGTTGCCTATTACGCGAAACAGGGTGACAAGTGGTTCATGGTCGTGGACGGCCGACCCGGGTCCGGTTTCGACGAGATCTCCCGCCCGGTTTTCAGCCCCGACAGTAAACGTGTGGCCCACTGGGCGAAAACGGGCGAGATGGAACACATGGTTCTGGATGGCCGGCCCGGACCCGCATACGACAAGGTTGACGCGCGTGTCCCCGTGTTCAGCGACGACAGCGGACATCTGGCGTACCGGGCCGAGAGGGATGGCAAGCATCTTGTCGTCGTGGACGGTCAAGAGGGGCCCGCGTACGACCGCATCATCAGCACGCGAACGGTTCTCCAGGCCGGTGGAACACTCGAGTATCTGGCCGTGAGGGAAGCTTCGCTCTACAAGGTCACGGTAGTCGCACCATGAGAAGAGGACCATCCAGACGACCTGGAGCGAGAATCCGGGGACATCTATGAGCAAGCCGTTGTCAAGACGGTCGCGGGATTTTTTCGCGGGAATTCCACACATCTATTCGGCGTCACCATACTCAATTGGGGGCCGAAATAAATAAGAGGTCCCCGCAATTCAGAAGGTGCGTGCGTGACGTTGGGTGATAGTTCCCGCGGAGATGGGGCCACTGGGAAGAACACGAAGAGAAGAGGCGGTTCAGGGTGCGGGAATGGTCGGACGCTTCCAGGCACAGGGAGCCGCTGAATCGGACGCGTCGGTCTGTCTGCGAGTAAGATCACACGTGCCCGGAACCAGAAGAGACCGGGCACAAGCGGACGAGGCCGGAATCAGGAAGGCGAAGCCTCAAATCGAGACTCCTTCCGTAGAGCCTGCCCCCGCGCCGGCGGGGGAATCTGCCTATGGGCCGTCTGCAAAAGGGGTCCGGCCCATGAACCGCCTCCGGAGAACCTCGGCAGGGAACGCGAGGTCCATGGGGTCCTGGGCCAGCGGTGGGCACGTGCGCAGCGTCTACCCACTGAACCGCCCTTGTGCGGGCATGGATGGGCTGGACCGGGACCCGCATCGGGGATTATCATTGGTACCGTCAGTGGAGGTTACGCTTATGACGACAAGATATGGAGGACGAGGATACGCCTTATACTCTTGCCGACCTCAAGGAATCCTTCTCATGATCCAAGAGGGCCAGACCTCTCCTACACGCAGGCGCTGCCGTGCGGCAGGGGCTGCTTGACGGAATCGGCTGGCTGGTGATACACTGGTCCGCATGAAGCCCAAGGTTTACATCGAGACCAGCGTAGTCAGTTACCGTGCAGGACGAGCGAGCCGAGACGTCGTCATCGCGGGGCGGCAACAGTCGACTCTGGACTTCTGGGCTTTACTGGGTGGGGAGTTGTCACCCTTTGTCTCCGCTCTCGTCGTGAAGGAGGCAGGGAAGGGCAATTCGGAATTGGCGCAATGCCGGCTCGACACGATCCAATCGTTTCCCGTCCTGCGGACAACGCCCGAGGCGGAGCGGCTCGCGGAGGCGATTCTCGAGGCGCGGGGCGTACCTGCGGAATATCCCGAAGATGCGTTGCACATCGCTCTGGCCGCCCTCGCGGGAATGGATTTCATCGTCACTTGGAATTTCGCTCACATCAACAATCCCTTCACCAAGATGATGATCCGGCAGGCGGTGGAAAATGCCGGATACGAGTGTCCGGAAATTGTTTCCCCGGACGCGTTCCTGGGAGGCGAAACATGAAAGACCCATTCGTGGAAGAAGTGCGCAAGCACCGTCTGGAACATACGCGTCAGTTCGATTCCGACCTCCATCGGATCTGTGAAGACCTGAGGGAGTTCGAAGCGACGTTGGGCGAAAGAGTCGTCACTCTTGAGCCGAAGAGAAGACGCCCCGCGACGGCATCCCGCAAAGCGACGCCAAAACGCCGCAAGCCCTGAGGCCTCTTGCTCTGATTTGTGCGCACCTTGGCCCAGCATTCCGCCCCTGGCAGATAGAAAGTTGCTCTCTCACATCTCCAAAGATCCGCATGGGCTGAAGCCCATCCTACACGGCGTTTCGTCTGGTCAGTTTCTTCTGGGCCAGGTATTCGTTCATGGCAGCGGCGGCGATGCGGCCTTGGCCCATGGCCAGGATGACCGTGGCGGCGCCGAGCACGATATCACCGCCGGCGAAGACGCCCGTCATCGAGGTCCGGCAGTTCTCGTCGACGATGATATTGCCCCATTTGTTGAACTCCAGGCCGGGGGTGGTCTGGCGGATCAGGGGGTTGGCCAGGTTGCCGATGGCGATGATGACCGTATCGACCTCGATCTGAAACTCGGAGCCGGGGATGGCGACGGGCCGTCTGCGGCCGGAGGCGTCCGGCTCGCCCAATTCGTAGCGGAGACACTCGATGGCGACCACGTTGCCGTTGACGTCGCCGAGGATGCGCTTGGGGTTCTGGAGCAGGTGGAACTCCACGCCCTCCTGTTTGGCGTGGTGGACCTCTTCCACCCGGGCCGGCATTTCCTTCTCTGTCCGGCGGTAGATCAGGTAGACCTTTTCGGCCCCCAGCCGCACGGCGGTTCGCGCGGAGTCCATCGCCACGTTGCCGCCGCCTACGACGGCGACCCGTTTCGACCTGGCGATCGGGGTGTCGGCCCCCGCGCCGAACTGGTAGGCCTTCATCAGGTTGGCGCGGGTCAGGTACTCGTTGGCACTGTAGACCCCCACGAGCGATTCGCCTTCGACATTCATGAAGCTGGGCAAACCTGCACCAACGCCGATATACACGGCGTCGAAGCCGTCTTCCTTCATCAACTGCTCGATGGTCCTCGTCCGGCCGACGATGAAGTTGGTGATGATCTTGACGCCCATCTGTTTGAGGGTCTCGATTTCCTGCCGGACGATCGCCTTGGGCAGCCGGAACTCCGGGATGCCGTAGACCATGACGCCGCCCGGCTTGTGGAAGGCTTCAAATATGGTCACCTCATGTCCAGCGCGGCGGGCGTCGGCGGCGGCGACGATACCGCCCGGACCCGAGCCAATGATCGCGACCTTCATGCCCGTCGGCGCGGCCACCGCGGGTACAGCGGCGCTACCGTTGCGGCCCAGATCCGCGACGAACCGCTCCAAGCGGCCGATGGAAACCGCTTTCGAGACATCCTTGAGGCTCAGCCCGACCGTGCATTTCTCCTGGCACTGGACTTCCTGGGGACAGACGCGGCCGCACACCGCCGGCAGCAGCGAGTTCTCCTTGATGAGGTCCAGGGCCTTGCGGTAGTCACCTTCGGCAATAGCGCCGACGAAATCCCGGATACGGATGCGAACGGGGCAACCCTCAATGCACGGGGCATTCTTGCACTGCAGGCAGCGCAGGGCCTCGAGGCGGGCCTGTTCCTCCGTGTAGCCCAAGGCGACCTCGCTCACATTGCGGCGCCGAGCGTCTGCGTCCTGTTCGGGTATCTCCTGCGGCGGAATCGCCAAACGATCCTTGGTCTTGAGACCGCCGGCGTTTCTCTTGGCCAGCAGTTCCTGCAACAGCTTTCGTCTTTCTTCCGGTGTCACGGCAAGGGTTTCCGTAGGGTGGGCTGTGCCCACCATTTGTCGTTTTGATTGAGCGAACGGGAGTTGGTGGGCACAGCCCACCCTACCGTCTCGTCATAGGTGTTGGTTATCGATGGTTGCAGGGGAGGTCCTCTCAAATAACCAATCATCAACCATCAATTCCCCAGTCCTACTTTGCATTGGTGCTGCTTGTATTCCTCGTAGGCCTGCTGCTCCTGTCTCTTATAGGCGTTGATGCGCTTGATCATCAGGTCGAAATTCACTTTGTGGCCGTCGAACTCAGGACCGTCGACGCACACGAACTTCGCCTGGCCGCCCACCTCGACCCGGCAGCCGCCGCACATGCCGGTCCCATCGACCATGATCGTGTTCAGCGAGACCTCCGTCGGCACGCCGAATGGGCGCGTCGTCTCGCAGCAGAATTTCATCATCAGGGTCGGGCCGATAACAAAAACGTGGTCCGGCTTGGGGCTGCGCTGACAGACTTCTTTGAGCGGCTCCGTCACAAGTGCCTTGCGCTTATAGGAACCGTCATCGGTGCACACGATCATCTCGTCGCTGACCTCGGCGAAACGGTCTTCGAGAATCATCCGGCTCTTGTCTCGCGCGCCGAGGATGCTGATGACCCGATTGCCCGCCTGCCTGAGAGCCGTGGCGATGGGCAGAAGCGGGGCGTTGCCGATCCCGCCGCCCACGCACACGACCGTGCCAAACCGCGCAATGTGGGTGGGCGTGCCGAGCGGACCGGCGACGTTGGCAATCTGCTCGCCCTCGTTCAGTTGCGCCAGCCGGGCGGTCGTTTTACCCACCCGCTGCCAGATCAACTCGATTGTTCCCGTAGTGGGGTCGGCGCCGGCAATGGTCAGCGGGATGCGCTCGGAACCATCATTATCCACACTGAGAATGATGAATTGGCCGGGCCGCCGGGCCTGGGCGATCAGGGGCGCTTCCACCCGGGCCCAGAAAACGTCCGGCCCGATCTGCTTCTTACTGACGATCCTGTGGGACATTTGACCTCAAAGCAACTTCGTAAGGGCGTCGCTGATATCCTTCTTGCTGGTCAGGCCGACCCATTTCTTCTGCATCTTGCCCTCTTTGAACAGCATCACCGTGGGGATGGCGCTGATGCCGAACTCGATGGCCGTATCCCGGGCTTCATCTGTGTTCAGCTTGCAGACCTTGGCCTTGCCGGCAAATTCGTCGGCGACCTGCTCAATGAGCGGCGCCAACATCCGGCATGGCCCGCACCACGGCGCCCAAAAGTCCACGAGGACAGGCGTCTGCGCAGTATGGATCGTCTCGTCGAAACTGGCGTCCGACAATTCGATCACATTGCCTGCCATGACTGATCCTTTCGATTGATGATTTATGATTGATGATTGCCCTCCATCAATCATTCTTCCCCAAAGGCTCATCCAAGAGCGGATCGTCGTCCGCCAGGGCGGCATCCAGCTCTTGGTCCTGATCCTCCCGCTCCTGAATCTGGGCACTGGACTTGGGCGGCAGTTCCACAATTGGGATAGGAGGTGTCTGAGGCGCTGGGGCGACTTCCTGCTTGACCCCGTTTTCCGCTTCGCCGACAGCCATGATGGCTCTCTGCACTGCCTGTTCCGGCGGCTCATCCGTCAAGGAGCGCACGTAGATCTGGGACGAGTTCTCGGGCTGCTCGGCCCAGATGAGCTTGTCGCGAATCAGCTCCAGCATCGCCAGGAAGAGCCCGACCAGCACCAACCGGTTCGGCTTGCCCTCGAAGATCCGCTCGAACGTCAGCGGGCCTTCAGCCTGCAGGCGGTGGAGAACCTCAATCTGGTACAGGTCGATGGGCGTATCGTCGCGGATATGGCCGGTGTACGCCGGCGTTCCCGTGGCTTTGCAGACGGCGTCAAACGCCTCCAGCAGGTCCCAGATGCTGACCTGGTCCATGTCCACTTCCGGCTCGGCCTGCGGGGTCAGTTGACTGATCAGGCTGGTGGGCCGACCGAACCGCTCCTGCTGCCGTTCGGCCGCCGCGTCGAGCAGATTGGCCGCGTCTTTGTATCTCTTGTACTCCAGAAGCTGGCGAATGAGCTCGACCCGCGGATCGCCTGATTCCTCCTGCGCCATTTGTTCCGGCTCGGCCTTCGGCAGCAGCATGGCCGACTTGATCTCCATCAGCGTGGCCGCCATGACCAGGAAGTCACCCGCCAGATCGATATCGAGCTGCTTGAGTATTTCGAGGTAGCGCAGATACTGGTCGGTGATCTTGGCCAGGGGGATGTCGTAGATGTCCACTTCTTCCTTGCGGACCAGATACAGCAGTAGGTCGAGGGGGCCGGCGAAGATGTCGAGATTGACGCGATAATCACCCAAGTGCTACTCCTGTTCGCCCTCCGGTTCCTGGTCGAACTCCGGCTCATCTTCGTCGAAGTCCTGATCCTCGCCCAACTCCTGACTCTCCTGCCGGTTCGCTTCCAGAATCTCCCGAGCCTCCTCGGCTTCGCTTTCCGCCGTCTGCAGTTCGATGTCAATGACGGCCGGCACGCCGGAATAGACGTTGCCCACGTTCTGGCCCAGGACGAAGGCCTTGATTCCCTCGTCTTCCAGCAACTGGCGCGCCAGGTCCGCCTTCATGTAATCCTCGAACCGCGCCACGGTGACCAGCTTCACTTTATCTTTGTCTTTCATCTTCGCTCTCCCAAGCCCGCGGCTTTTCGAGCCGCCAAAAGAGTCGGTCCGGCGACCGCCCGCGCCCGCTCAGCGCCTCTCTTGAGCATAGCGTCCACGACAGCGGGATTGTTCTCCAGTTCCGTCCGTTTCTGCCGGTAAGGCCGGAAATACTCGATCATCAGCTCGGCCAGGCGTTTCTTCGCTTCGCCATAGCCCATCCCGCCCGCTCGGTAGCGACGGTCCCACTCGGCCAACTCCTCGGGCGAGGCAAAGAGCTTCAGCAGGGCGAACACGTTGCACGTATCGGGGTTCTTCGGCGCCTCGACCGGCGTGGAGTCGGTCACAATCTTCATGACCTTGCTCTTGATGCTCTTTTCCGGCTCGAAGATCTCGATCGTGTTGCCGTAGCTTTTGCTCATCTTGCGGCCGTCGACGCCCGGCACCACGGCCACCGACTCGATGATGTAATCCGCCGGGATTTTGAAGACCTCGCCATAGGTGTTGTTGAACCGCATGGCGATGTCGCGGGTCACCTCGATGTGCTGCTTCTGGTCCGCGCCGACGGGCACCAGGTCCGACTGGAAGATCAGGATATCCGCCGCCTGCAGAACCGGATAGGCGAACAAGCCGTGGTTGGGGCTCAGGCCCTGGGCGATCTTGTCCTTGTAGCTGACGCATTTTTGCAGCAGGCCCATCGGGGTAATGCACGAGAGCAGCCAGGTCAGCTCGGTCACTTCGGGCATGTCCGACTGCCGCCAGAACACGGTCTTCTCCGTATCGAGCCCCAGGGCCATGTAATCCATCGCCACGCCCAGCGTGTACTCGGCCACTGCCTTTGGTGCCGGATTGCTGGTCAGGGCGTGATAGTCCGCGATGAAGTAAAAGCACTCATGCTCCGCCTGCATGCGCAGGTGCTGGCGCATGGCGCCGAAATAGTTGCCTATGTGCAGGCGGCCTGACGGCTGGATGCCCGACAGAACTCTCAATGCAGCCTCCAAACGTAAAGCGAGAACCTAAAATAGATTACGCGCGGTCAATATCGAGAGGATAGTGAGGATGGGCATGAATGTCAAGCATTGACCGCGTCGAACATGGCGACGATGTTCTCGGGGGGGACGTTGGCGAGGATGTTGTGGACCTGCTGGAAGACGAAGCCGCCGCCGGGGCGCAGGATTTCGACCTGTCGCCTGACGTGCTCGGCCACCTGCTTCGGTGTGGCGCTGATCAGGATCTCCCGGGTATCGCAGCCGCCACCCCAGAAGGTGATATCTTTACCGAACTCGGCCTTGAGCTCGGCGGCATCCATCCCCCGGCAACTGATCTGGACAGGATTGATGGCGTCCAAGCCTGCCTCGATCAGGTGCGGCAGAAGCTCCCGAACGCCGCCGCAGCAGTGGAGCATGACCTTGACATTGGCCAGTTTCTTGGCGCGATTCCACAGCAACTGATGGCGTGGCTTGAAGAACTCGCAATACATCTGCGGCGACATCATCGGCCCGGTCTGCATGCCGAGATCGTCGCCGAACAGGATGATGTCGATCGATGGCCCTACCGCCTCGAGGAAGCGATCCAGGTTCGCCACATGGATCTCCATCAGCTCATCGAGGAATGCGTGGGCCTTCCCGGGCTCGCCGGCCAGCATCATCATGAAATTGTCGTTGCGGTAGCAGAATTGGCCGATCTCGAAGAGGTTGCCGCCGAACAGGCCGATGATCGCCCGCTCGGTGCTCGCGCGGAGTTGCCGGGCGCCTGCGCGGAGAGCCTCATGATCGACGGGGCCGGGCGGGCTGGCGATGGCGGTCCACATGGTCCGGTTGAGCGCTTCGCGAACGGTGCGAGGGCCGTGCTCCTCGGCCAGCGGAAAGCAGGTCTGCTCAAAGTACAGAGCGCCATCGGGCATCTGAGCGAGGATCGTGCCGTCTTGAGCGCGGATGATCCAGCGGTGCGGCTCGCGCTCAATCCGAGTCCAGGCGGGTACGAGGCAAGGTGTGCCGTCCGGCAGTGTCCAAGGGGTCCAGTCGTCCGGCCGCAGGGCAAAACCTCGTCCCAACTCGACCGCGTCGACGCCAAAACGCTGGAGCACATCCTCGCCCACGATGGCCAACTGCTGCACGACATCGTAGACGTAGGTTGGGGCGGGCGGCAGGTCCAGAGCCCGCCGCAGCTTCGGGTAGGCCAGGGCGGCAATGCCGGAAGAACGATGGCCGGAAAAGTCAACGGGGATGCGCGCTGTCTCATGATGATTCAGCGCCGACAGAACACGCTCTCGTGACGTCATATATTCGGATTCCCACAGGGCGTACAGAAAACACAAGCGAACGCGCGATCACCAGCCGCGCATCCCTCACCCGGGCATCGGCCAGCCGCAAGCCTGATGCCGGGTGCCACGCTCAATCGTTCGGCACGCTCAGGGGAACCACGCCACTTGGGCATGGCACCCGGCATGACGCCTGGGAAGCGAGACCCATACTCTGGCAGAAAGAGACTTGAGAACCTGACCCCTCCCCAAACACAGCGGCGAGGGTATCCCGCCCCTGGCACTCGCGCCCCGCACCGATCCCGACCGCCGGATCATGTCCGGCGGGGTGATCATAAGGGCTGGAGACCCTCGCCACCGTTGCGTTTCGTTATCCGCTGGGCCCGGGAATCGGACATCTTCCGGATCCAGAGACCTCGACGCGGCGCGGCGCTGGGAGAGGGGGCCCCGGCTACGTCCGGCCCAGAGACCTCATATACCTTCTGGACTTCTTCAATCCCATTCTCGATGCCTTCTTCTTGACAGCTTCGGTGGGACGGCCGAGTGAAGCGGCGACCTCCGCTGTCGGACGATCGGGAAACAGCTTCTTGAGCTGCTTCACATCGTCCCTCGTCCATGAACCCTTTGTACCCATTCTGGCCATCTCGTGACTCCTTTCAGTAAGCTATCATTATGGATTGAGATTAGCCTTGTACCATTGTAGTCCTCGGGCGCGCGGCCTGCAAACACTTTTCCCTTATTTGGGGGTAGGAAAAACCCTCAGTCGCCGGGGACAGATGTCCCTGTTCTCCGGCCCCCGGGTACGGCGGAATTGCCCCGGCGATGGTTGCAGGGTCCCGGCCCAACGGCTATCTTGGGGCGGTGGTTCGGCCCAAGGTCGCGGCCGCTGGAAAGGAAACGTATGGCACTGGAAAATCTCAGAGCGATGCTGTCGAAGGCGGCTGCGGGCCGGTATGGCGTCGGCGCCTTCAATATTCTGGACTACAATTCCGCTAGGGCGGTCGTGCAGGCGGCCGAGGAGCTTGGCGCTCCTGTGATCATTCAGACTTCGGCCAAAACGGTCACGTTCTGGGGCTGCCGGACCCTGGTGGGCTGGATCGAGGACCTGGCCGGCCGCGCCAAGGTGCCGGTCGCCCTGCACCTGGACCACTGCAAGGATCTGGGTCTCATCCGGGAGTGCATCGAGACCGGCTGGACCTCCGTGATGATTGACGCGTCCGCCAAACCGTTCGAGGAAAACCTGGCTTTGACCCGGCAGGTGGTGGAGATGGCCCGGCCGAAGGATGTCACCGTGGAGGCGGAACTGGGCGCTATCGTCGGCGTCGAGGACGAAATCCACGTCAAAGAGCAGGATTCGCACCTGGCGGACCCCCGGCAGGCATTGGAATTCTGCATGCAGGTCCAGCTCGACTGCTTCGCGCCGGCCATCGGCACCGCGCACGGCATCTACAAAGGCGAGCCGAAGATTGCCTACCATATCCTGGAGGAAGTGGCGACGAGCACCGGGGTGCCGATCGCCCTGCACGGCGGCACGGGCCTGTCCGATGAGGTCTTCCGACGCTGCATTGCGCTGGGCTGCGCCAAGGTCAATATCTCCACGCAGATCAAGTATGCCTTCATCGACGGCTTCGTCGGTTACCACAACGCGCACCACACCCAGTACGATCCCCTCAAGGTCATCCAGGCCCAGTTCGACGAGATGAAGAAGGCGATTGCGGGGAATATCAAGCTGTTTGGCAGTGCGGGAAAGGGCTAAGGGGATGAACAGGCTCAAAGCGTTGATTTTCGATTGCGATGGCGTGCTGGCCGAGACGGAGCGGGATGGACACCGCATCGCGTTCAACCGGACGTTCGCAGCGAAGGGATATGACTTCAAGTGGGACATCGCCCTGTACAAAGAACTGGTGAAGATCGGCGGGGGCAAGGAGCGGATGAAACACTTCTTTGACCGAACCTCCTGGCCCCCCGGCACGAGCGATCCGGATACCCTGATCAAGGAATTGCACAAGCTCAAGACGGACTACTACACGCAGATCGTCGAGTCAGGGGAATTGCCGCTGCGGCCGGGTGTGGCCCGGCTGGTCGATGAGGCGGCCGCGGCAGGCGTCAAGCTCGCCGTCTGCTCGACCTCGAACGAGAAGGCTGTACACACGCTGATTGAGAGATTGCTCGGCCCCGCGCGGAAAGCGCGATTCGACGTGATTCTGGCGGGCGATATCGTGTCGAAGAAGAAGCCCGATCCCGAGATCTATACCCTCGTGCTGGACCGGTTGCACCTGAAACCCGCGGAGTGTGTCGTGGTGGAGGACAACCGCAACGGCCTGCTCGCCGCCAAAGGCGCGGGAATGCACTGCGTCGTGACCGCCAACGGCTACACGGAGGATGAGGACTTCCGGGAGGCGGATCTGGTCGTCTCCGAGTTGGGCGATCCGCCACACGTGCAGGTGGATCTGGCGACAATCCGCAGACTGCTTGAGAAAGATTGAGGTGTCGCGCATGAGAACGAGAGGGGTGGTGTGGGCCATGGCGTCAGTCCTGATGGGTCTCGTGGCGGTGGGGCTGGCCCAGCCGGTGACGGGCGACTTGAGCAAGGCTGTCGCGGCCCAACTCGTCTGGTCGAGTTGGAGTCCGGGCTATCTGCGCGGCATTTCCATCAATGGCGCCCAGGTATTCGAGACGGAGGGGCCGAAATACCAATACTACTTCCACCGGGTGAACGTGAGCGATCCGACCGTATTCAAACCGGGCATGAATACCTTGGTCACCGGTAAGACACCGCTGATCAACGGCCAGATGGTCCACGGCATGGAGGTGAACTGGCCCGGCATCATGGTCCTGATCCAGTACGCGGAGGAGAACCAGACCAGCGGCCGGCCCACGCACCGCTAGACGACTATTCCGCCGAGAGCCCGTTTCCTCAGGCGAGCGTCTCCTGGGCCTTGGGTACCGTATCCTCCGGCTTCACGCCGTAGGTGACTTGCAGGACTTTGCCGTCCTCGTCGATCAGGAAAGAAGAACGGATGATCCCCTCGTAGCTCTTGCCGTACAGGGACTTCTTGCCCCAGACGCCATAGGCTTCGGCGACCTTATGGTCCGGATCGGATAGCAGAGGGAAGTGCAGGTCGTACTTGTCGTCGAATCTCTTCTGATCTTCCGGCCGATCCGGGCTGATGCCGACCACCGCCGCACCGGCTTGCTGCAAGAGTTCCGCCGCATCCCGGACGCTGCACGCCTGTCGTGTGCATCCCGGCGTGTCCGCCTTCGGATAGAAGTACAGCAGCAACTTCGTCCCTTTGAAGTCCGCCAGGGACACAGTCCGGCCGTTCTGATCCACCAGGGAAAATGACGGCGCCCGATCCCCAACCCGTAATGTGGCCATATCGATCTCCTTCGCTTCTGTGGCAGCCATCCGGCGCATCGGCTTGGCTTGCCGCCGCACACACGGCACATCGGTAATACGTGGCGATCTGCTTCCAGTTCGGCGAAGAAGACGCCGCTGCCATTACTCGGCCGGGAACAAACGGATCAACACGACGCCGTGGCGCGGGATTTCGGTCTCGAACCGGCCGTCGAACGTGCCGAGGTCTTTCTGCCGCCAGAGGTCACGCACCCGCATCTTGCCGCTGAGCTTCAGATCGGACCATTTGGCTGTCACTGTCCTGGGTATTTCATCCCGGTTGAAGAGACCCGCGGCCACCGAGCCATCCTCCATCGGCTTGGCCCAGACCTCCGACGAGCCTTCCTGGGCGATGCGGCGGGCCTGCCGGCCCAACGGGTCCTGGTTGACTTCCAGGACCTCGTCGTTCGTGAGCAGGTTCAGGGCGAAGGCATCGAGCTGGGTCATGTCGCAGCCGATCAGCAGCGGCGAACACAGCAGGCACCAGAGGCTGATGTGGGTGTACTGTTCGTTGGGTGTCAGGTGCGTGTTGTGCAGGCTCGGTCCCCAGCCGACCTTGCCGACGACGAGCATATCCGGGTCATTGAAGTGCCCCGGCCCGGCGTAGGGCGCCGGCGTGTCCTGGGCGAACCCGATGCCGCTCATGCTGCCCCAGCTATCGGTGATGTCGCCGGTGGTGCGCCAACTGTTGCCGCCGACCTCAGCGCCCCATTCCCAGACATTGCCCATGCCATACTGGCACAGGCTCAAGAGGATGTCACGCGGCGCCTTGTCCAGCGCCGCCCGCATGACCAGGTACGGCTTCTTGAGGTCGTCGAGCTTCGGATTCCTCGGGGCGACCTGGCCATAGCTGCACCAATCGTACTTGAGATAATCGAACCCCCATTCCCCATACCGCTCGGCATCCTGCTGCTCATGTTGATAGCTGCCGACGCAGCCGCCGCAGGTCA
The DNA here is from genome assembly GCA_023481165.1 of Planctomycetota bacterium. Taxonomy (GTDB): domain Bacteria; phylum Planctomycetota; class Phycisphaerae; order Sedimentisphaerales; family Anaerobacaceae; genus PLanc-01. Next base: position 24,624 of record JAMCWO010000122.1, read on the forward strand.
GCGGGCCGGGCGAGGAATACAAGCCGATCTTCAGGCCCAGGGCATGAACGTAGTCCACCAGCCCCTTCATGTCGGCGAAACGCGGGTTCGGCAGGATGCGGCCCTGGTCGTCGCGCTGCGGACCTTGCAGCGTCGGGTCATTGGTGGCCCCGGGATTGACCTCCCAGAAGTCATCGATGTTGATGTAGGTCCAGCCGTGCTGAGCCAGGCCGCTGCTGATCATCGCCTCCGCGGCGGCTTTGACCTTCTCGGCGGTGACGGCTCCGGCGAAGCAGTTCCAGCTATTCCAGCCCAGCGCCGGTGTCAAGCCGATCCGGGGGCCGCACACAATCCTGAACTTCCGCTGCACCATGCCCAGGGCATTTCCAGCCTGTAGTGTCACCACATATTCACCTTTGTCCGGGAGCGAGCCGGTGATGATGCCGGTCTCGGAATCGAGTCGCAACCCGGCCGGCAGTCCCACCGCGCTGAAGGTCATCGGACGGTCTCCGGTCGCCGGGATCATGTAGAGAAAAGGATGGCCCGGCCGGACGCCAAAGACCTTGGCCCCCTTGATCTGCGGCTGGGGCGAGGGCTTGGGCGTCAGGATCACGGCCTCTTCTTTCGGGGCATGCACGGTGTCGGGTTTCGACCCGACCCCTTCGATCATCGCATCGGCCCAATCCGCATGGTCGAAATTGATGCCGTCAAGGCCGGAATTGACGAGCAGGATCAGCATCTTGACCGCGGAGACATCCACGTCGAACGGCTTGGCGCTGTCCCCACCCTTCAGAAGGCCACTCTGGTAGATCTCTTTGCCGTCGGCCAGAATCCGGAATTCGACGCTTCCTTTCCGGCCGACCTCATCGTCCACGCCGACCCAGCCCGTGAACTTGCGGCCGCGGCCGTCAAGCTGCACGTACAAGGCGCTGTCGGCATGAGTGCCGAGGCCGTGCTCAAAGGCCCGGCCGCCGATCCGCAGGGGGTGGCCGTCTACGGAGCTGTTGCGGTGCGGCTCGCCCCAACCCTGCTGCGTCTTGCTGATGTCAAGGTCCGACAACCAAACCTTCTGAGTTGTTGCCGCCTCTCGGGCATTGACGGTGATGCCGCCGAGGAGAGCGGCCGCGATCAGGCACAGTGCGATGGGAACACGCCTTTGCATGTGTCATCCTTTCCAAGAACTCGATGGAAACGAACAGTCCAGTATAATCCTGCCGCGACGAGGTCTTCAACTGTTCCGATCTCCACGGGCGTCTCCTCACGCTGTCTTCTTCGCTTATCGTTTCTCGGACCCTCCTTTTGTCGGGCCTGACAAACCTCTTGTTAACCGACACGGCGAAGCAGCCGATACACGGGTACGGTTCGGCTGGGGTCGCAGAGTGTACCTGCGGACAGCCGACGGCAACAGTCTCCCGATGGGCAGCCAGGATCCCCGCGGAGGTATGCGACGATGAGCAAGGCGCGCAAGACATGTGTGGTGACTGAAGGTCGGCGTCGTCCAGACACAGGCTCGCGGAAGCCGCTGGGAGTCATTCTCCTGCTGGCCATCATCTGTGTCCTGTGTTTTGCCGCCCGCTTCAGCTCAGCGCAGACCTCGATGGAACTGATCCGCTGGCGCGAGTTCTCCTGCGCCCGGCAGAGCAACCAATTCGGCAGCCGCCTCACGGCCGTGGACGGCGTCCAGCGGGGCGGGTTCATCGTGTTCGGCGAAGGCGAATTCGCCCGGCTGTGGAGCTCCACCGTTCACACCACCTCGCCCGAGGGCAAGGAGTTCTGCCAGGGATTCGTCATGTACGACTTCGAGGACGGCTCCAGCATCCTCGCGAAGATCGACATTGCCGGCGAGCCCAAGACCAAACAGGTCGGGACGATCGTCTTTCTGGCCGGGAGCAAACGCTTCAAAGGCATCTCCGGCCGCGGCACCTTCACCTCGTGGGTCCCGGCCCAGTGGGATATGTACGCCGAGGTGGAAGCTACCTACTCCGTGCGTCCGCAGTAAGCGCTCTGTGGCTCCCCGCCGGTCTCAGGGAAACAGGCCCGCCTTCTGCAGTTTGAGGGTCAACTGGCGGACCTGATCGTCACTCTGCTTGGTTTGGGCGAGCGCTTCATCCCGCTCCTTGGTCGCCTGAAGCAGCGCCTTCGGGTCCACTCTGTTCGCGAGGCGCGCGTTCGTCTGCTGGACGGTGGTTTCGAGTTGCTGGAGCTTGGCGACCGTCGTGGTGAGCTGGTTTTCGAGCAAGTTGTGTCCACTCTTCAAGCCGGCCAGCTCGGAGCGGAGGTCCTGCACCAGGCGGGCGTTGGCCATGAGGTCGGCTTCGACGGCCTTGTTCCGCGTCTGAAGCTGCCGCAGCGTCGTTTGCAGCTCGGCGATGAGTTGCTTGTTCTGTTTCAGCTCCTTCCCCTGGAGAATGGGCGTTGCCAGGCTCGGTCGCGGCGCATCGGAGAGCGTGCACGCCGCCGCGACGATGATCCCCGCCACCGCGGCGCCGATCTCCAGCATGATCTTGCGGGACTCGTGCCCCTCGCGCACATAATACGGAACCATAGTGTGCCAAACCCCCAACTGCACAATGATCCACGGGCCACGATTGCCCTGACCCTGCGCCATCCCTTGCCCCTGGAAACCTCACCTCCCTGAGGATCACCCTATAATATATCGTCCTCCCGGCGGGGTGTCAACAGGAAGCGGCAGTATTGTCCAGCGATTTCCACATGATTTTTTCTGCGACCCATAAAAAAAGGCTTGCGGGTCTCCGGGATGTATGTATATAATACCATATATCAGGTCGAGCCGGCCGCGGACGCACGTGTCGGCGCTGCCCCGCTCGACCGGGAAGGATATCGATGGCGGATCGGGATAACAGGACAAGCGGTTCACCGCCTCACGGTGCTCGGCGCTGGTCCGAGCCTGTCCCTATTCGTGAGATCATGGCCGATTATCGGGCGGCGCTCCTGCGTCGGGAGGCCACCAGGGCGGCGCCCGTGCCGGCCAGGAGCAAGGCCCCCGGCGCGGGAACGACCGGGCACACCTCGAGGTTCCAGACGGCCTCCCTCCTGTCGTCTCCGCCGCCGGCACAGGCAAAGAGCGTCACGCCGTACAGGTGCGTCGCATCCATGGGATACGTGCGTTCCCACGTGAGCGACCATTCGTTCGGCGGCCAGTCCCAGCCGCCACGGTCCTCGGAAGACCCGGGGTCGCCAGGGGCCGCGCACCAGGCGAGCGATGCGCCCGTGGTCAGATCGTCAAATGAGCAAAACACGCATTATGGGTAGGCCCGCTTATTCGGGCGGCGCTTCGCGGTAGGGCCGGCCCGCTTGGTACAGCTTCAGGCGGGATTCGAGCGTTGCCGTGGAGGCTTTGGGATTGGTGCGGACGATCGCGATCGCCTGCTCGGTCGTGCGGATCGCCTGATCGAATTGGCCGATCTGGGCATAGGCCGCCGCGAGGCTGTCCAGCAGAGGGGGCGACTTGTAGGAGGTGGTCTTGCACGCCCATTCCGCCAGCCGCACCGCGCGGGGGCCGTCGCGCTGCGTCGCTTGCGGCGAGGTCGCCAGCAGCCAGGCCAGATTGTTGACAATGGTCACGTCTCCCGGATTCACCGCGTAGGCGGCTTCCAGGTGGGCCAGAGCCTCGCCATAACGGCCGACACCGGAGAGCAGGCCGCCGAGAAGTCCATGCACGGCGGGGCTGTTCGGGGCCAGAACCGCCGCCTTGCGGGCGTAGCCAAGCGCTTCCTGCGGCCGGTCGAGGCGGGCCAGGCACGAGGCCAGCAGATACAGCGACTCCGTATGATTGGGCTCCTCGGCCAGGGCCCTGTGAAACTCCTCGATCGCCTTGGTGTACTCGTGACGCTGCTCGTAGCCTGCCCCGATCCGATAATAAGTATAGTAATCCGCGAATTCCTGCCGGATCTCCCGGAATTGTTCCGGCCGGACGTTGACGAATTCGGGAATATTGGCCGCCCGATCCGCCGCCGTGAAGTGCTCCAGCACTACGGCGGGACTGTCGTTGCCCTGCTCATCGATGTGCGTCAGCCAGAGCTGCGTGAAGGGCCCATTTGCCTTCGAAACGAAGACCAGCCAGCGCCCGTTCGGGGACCAACTGTGCCAGGAATTCATCCGGCCGGGGAAGTTGCAGCGCATCTTCCGGGGCGTGCCCCCGGCGGCGGGCAGGATGTAGAGCGTGCTATCGGGCCGCAGCAGCATGAAAGAGTCACTCTGGCAATAGACGATCCACCGCCCATCGGGCGAGAAGCGCGGGAAGTAATTGCTCATCCCATTGCCGGACGCTCCTGCCAGCGGCGCCGCCTCGCCGCCCCGGCCCTCGTTGAAATCCACGCGGTAGAGGTCGTAGCGGAACTTCTTGCCGCCCTCGAAAAACTCGGTGACCTCATCCCTTTCCACTACGGCGGAAGAGGGGTCCTTGAGGCCGGTGAGCGCATAGGACTCAGCGCGGGCAAAGAGAATGGTTTTGCCATCCGGGCTCCACACCGGGTTGCTCTGGACGTACCGCCGGTCGTCGGCGCCCCTGAGGGGGAAGAATTGCTTCGTTTGGCGGTCGTAAACAACCATAATTCCCGCGACGGGAAAGAACCGCTGCGAGTAGAAGAGATCGTCCACGGGCGCGAACACGGACCGGTCCTTGACCGTGCTGATGACGTAGCGCCCATCCGGCGCGATCTGGGACAACAGGCCGAATGTGAGCTCCTTATCCTCGCGGCGGTAGTCGCTCCAGGAGATGAGCGTGTCCTTGTCCAGGATGGTCCGGGGTCGGACCGGCGCGATGACATAGGACCCCTTATCGCTGCCGTAGTCGACGTCCATGGCCAACGTCCGGCCGTCGGGCGTGAAGGAATGGCAATTGCCGCAGACCTTCATCCCGGTCAAGAGAACCGGCGGCCGGTACGAGGAAACCTCGCCCAGGTGCCAGCGAATCGAGTCGATGTTCTTGAGAACATGGCGGAAGGGCAGCGGCACATCGCGATAGAAGATCGGCGCCCCCACCGGGTCCGGCGAGATGCTGATTTGCACCCGCCCGCGCGACAGAACCGTGGCGAGGGCATCGGGACCCCAAACGCGATCTTTCGCGCTTGGGTACCCGTCCCGCCCTTGCGTCGTGCCGGCATCCTGCCGGCGCGCCAGTTCTGCACCCCGGAGGCCGACGATCGTAATGCTCAGGACCCGCCCCTGCGCCATACTCTTGATCTGCTCCCAGACCGGTGGGCTGGGCATCCATCGTCTGGGCGGAACCCGCGGCTGGGGCGGCTTATAGGCGGCCCCCGCCTCGGAGGCGGTTCGAGGGTCGCTGTCCCGCGCCGGCGGCGGCGTAGCCCCTTGGGTGAGCACGTAAAGGGGCTCGCCTCTGTCGCCGCAGGACACCTCGATCACCCATGTGTTCGCCTCCGGCGCCGGGTCGCTCCAGATGACCGTCGGGGCCGCCATGTCCGGCGGAAATACGGCCTCATTCAGAGGGTAGTCGATGGCCAAAGAGACAAGACCCGTGCGGGTGACCACCCCCCGCATCGCCCGCAGAATCGCCGCGCGGGACCTCTCGTCCAGTGCCGGCGAGGGGGTGCCGTTCGGGGCCAGGATCATGTCATTAGCCTCCCCCAGCAGAACATGGGACGCGGGCCACGCCGTGGCGGTCACGGCTGCGAGGACAATCATAGTGGCAACAATTCTATGCATAGAGCGGGCCTACCGATCTCCCTCATATAACCATCCTATCCTTCCGTCGTCCCCCCGGCAATACGTCGCGCAACGCCCGTGCCACTCGGCGTAGCCGAAATTGGGTTCGTTTTGCACGATGGGCTTCCAGCCCCTGCTGACCCTCGAATTGGGTTTGTTTTTCGCCTTTTGCCCTCCGCAGGCCGGAGGCCGCAGGGCCGCCAGTCGCGCGACCCCGCCATGACTCTTCTGCCTTCAATCCGCAATCCGACAACTCCGCCGCAGGCGGACGCCAGTTGCCCGGCGCCGTTCCGGAAATCCGCAATTCATATGGCCCTCGTCCTGTCGTCTCTTGCTTCCGCATTCGTAAATCATGAATCCGAGGGGCTCCGCCTCGGGGCAGACTGTCCCTCTACCTAGGGGCCGTGTTGCACGAATCGCGCCGGAATTCTGTGCATGAGCGAGGCCCGAAAGCTCTGTAAGTCCTTGCGCTCCAAGGGATAAAGAATTCTTCGCGCGGGGTGTTTTACGTTTTCAGCCGTTGCACAAACGTGATCGTTCGTAGCCCCTTTCACGAGGGCTCGCCACGGGGGAACCGGCTGTCTCTCCGCCGGTACCTGCAAAGCGCGAAGCGCCTCACTCCCGGCCGAAGACCGGGTTGGCAGGGAATCGGGCTCATCCCTGCACATTCCAGGTGCGACTGGCGTCTCCAACCCATGCGTCCTCAGGGGAGGCTCCTCCTGTAGTGCGCCGCCGGAATTATTTTTACCCGGGTGCTATTGACGCCCGCATTATACCCGGATATAATTCTGTCCATGGAACCTACGAAGAAATACACGGCATTTGTCGGCGAACGGCTCGTGGCGTCCGGGTCTCTGGAAGAGCTGCTCCCGAAACTCAAGGCTACCTTCGACTGCGATCGCAGCACGTTATTCCTGATCTTTGACGACGAGACGGGCGCGCAGGTCGATTTGGATCTGCGCGGGACCGTCGCGGAAGTCCTGGCGCGGTGCAGTCCGAATCCGCCGCAGACCGGCCCGGGCCGGCCGCGATTAGGGGTGATCTCCCGGGAAATCACGCTCTTGCCGCGCCACTGGGAGTGGCTCGGACGCCAGCCCAACGGCGCTTCGGCGACGATCCGTCGGCTGATTGACGAAGCCCGAAAACGAGAGCCTGCGAAGATGCGCCGACAAGAGGCCATGCAGGCGACCGAGCGTTTTCTCTTCGCCATGGCCGGTAATTATCCCGGTTACGAGGAGGTCTCGCGTGCTCTCTTTCAGGGCGATAGCCGGCGCTTTGCGGAACTGGTTGCCCCGTGGCCGAAGGATGTGCGCAACTACGCGCTGCGACTATCGAAAGGGGAATGAACCAAGAGCCGTGGCAGATGGAGCGCCAGGAATCGGGGCTATCGAGCGAATAATCCCTGATCCGAGATGGGACCCGTGACCCCCCGTGACCCCGAATTCCTCTGTTGACGCGTGGAGCCCCCGGAAATCCAACGGTCCCGCCACGGTTCGCAGCCGCTCCAACAACTGGGGCCAATGCCCGCGCACCGTCTCACACTGCAGTTCCTGTCCGTTCGCGTCCAGAACACAATACGTCGAAGTGCTGTAGGGAACATCCAGTCCGATGTACCGCATCGCAAGTCTCCTTATTGGGGTTTTGAAATACCCACCATTATCCCTGCCGGCTCACGGGCCGGAAGGAGGCTTGTTACATAGTCTCAGCTTACTCCATTCGGGGTCGAAATAGATGTGATGTGCCCGGAATTCTCGTGGTGGACCCGATCTTACCACGTCGCGACGCTCAGGCCCTCGATCTGTTCGAAATGTGTGTCGCGCGTTACGAGCGTCAGATCATGTTGACGGGCGAGGGCGGCGATCCAGATGTCGTTCTCAGGTAGGGGGCGCCCCTTGATACGCAACGTATTCTTGATCCCACCGTACTGCCGTGCCGTCTCGCTATCGCAGGCAAGCACAACGTTCGTCAGCACCAGTTCGTCGATGCGAGCGACATTCTCATTCGGCTTGCCTGATTTCTGCGCCCCGTAGTACAGTTCGCCGATGCCTGTGCTGGGAAGGAACACCTCTTGCGCCATGGCAAGGCTGTTCCTGACGCTTGCTTCACCAGCGAAAAAAGCGATGACGATATTGCTGTCGAGGAGGTACCTACCATTCATTGGTGTCCACCTGCTCGCAGCCGCGTTCGATGGCCTCGTGCATCAGCCTTGCATCCTCGGGTGAGATCGTGCCCGCGAAGCGCAACAACTGCTGGCCGGGCACGCCACGCGGAGTGGATTGGGCCAGGGCACGAGTGAATTCCAGCACCCGCCATTGCAGTTCCTGCGGCAACGCTTTCAGTTGCTCAATCACTTTGTCGACAATCGGCGTATCCATGCGGCTCCCTTCGGTCTTCTTCCGTTTTCGCCGATCAGCCTGCGATCAACACAGGTTCAGCCCAGATCATTGTACCGCGATAGCTCAGTGGAAGCAACGTCCTCAGAATCTCGAATCTCGGTGCCCGCTCACTTTGGCTGGAGGATCGAACATGCAGGGTTTCGAGGGAGGATCGGAGTCAGGTCTTCATCATTCTGAAGCCTGCGTTGCAGGGGGCCCAAGCCCTTGGCGAGTCTTGGTTGGCAGAGGGTCGAGAAGGCCAACTTGGCTCAGATAGCCAAAAGAACAACACTAGCCATCCTGGCCATCTTCAACGGCTCGCAGCACCGATCTGGCGTTCGCCGGGTCCGGAGGCTGCCTCAATGCCGCTCGCGAGCGTACGCTGCAACACAGGATCAGGCCGGACATTCGTGGGTTCAGGCATTGAACCAACGGCGGCCTTGCTCTATACTCCGGCGGCGAAGGCAGGCCGGTAGACCTGCCACTGTAACCCGGAAACCAGAATACAGAGGAGTCTCATGAGAACATCGTCGAATCGATCCTGCCGTTGGTTGGCGTTGGCTGTCGCCGGTTGTTGCTTTCTGTTCGCTACCAGCGCCCGGGCGGCGGACTGGCCGCAGTGGAACGGACCGAACCGGGACGGCAAGTCCGCGGATACCGGCCTGCTCCAGGAATGGCCGAAAGAAGGTCCAGCGCTCGCCTGGAAGATCAAGGGTCTCGGCGGCGGCTACAGCGGCCCCGCCATTGCCGCCGGCCGGATCTTCGGCATGAGCTTTCGGGGTGAAGAGGAAGTCGTTTGGGCCCTGTCCGAGACGGACGGCAAGGAACTCTGGGCGACGCGTCTGGGGCCGGCCTACAAACAGCCCGGGTGGCCCCAAGGAAAAGAGGGGCCGGGATGCACGCCGACGGTCGATGGCGAACGGCTCTATGTCGAGGGCATGGGCGGCGCCATCGCTTGCCTGCAGGTCCAGGACGGCAAGATCCTCTGGCAACACAATCTGAAGGACGATTTCGGTGGGATCATACCACCCTGGAGTTACCGCGAATCGCCCCTTGTGGATGGGGATAAGGTCATCTACACGCCCGGCGGCAAGGACGCGACGCTGGTGGCCCTCGACAAGCTGACCGGCAAGACGATCTGGAAGTGCCAGGTGCCCGACGGTCCCAAAGCGGCCTACACCTCGGCCATCCCTGTCGATTTCGAGGGGCAGCGTCAATACGTGCAGTTCACCCAGAAGGCACTCGTCGGTGTCGCGGCGTCCGACGGCAAGCTCCTCTGGCGGTATAACAAAGCCGCCAATGGCAACGGCATCATCTGTTCCACGCCGCTCTGGCACGAGGGCCTGGTGTTCGCCGCCTCCGCCTATGGGGCGGGCGGTGGGCTGCTGAAGCTGAGCAAGGATGCCGGCGGCGGCATCAAGGCCGATGAAGTCTATTTCACCAAGAAGATGCAAAACCACCACGGCGGCATGATCGTCCTCGACGGCTGCCTCTACGGCGCCAACGGCGGCAATGAGGGTGGTTCGCTCGTCTGCCTCGACTTCAAGACCGGCAACGTCCTGTGGGATGGACGCGACAGCGGTGCGCCGAAAGGCGCGCTGGCCCTGGCGGATGGCCGGCTCTACTATCGCCTCGAGAACGGCACCATGCTCCTGATTGAGCCGAACGCGAAGCAATACATCGAGCGGGGCCGCTTCCAGCAGCCCGACCGCACCAGGCAGCCCGCCTGGACGCACCCGGTCATTGCCAACGGCAAACTGTACCTGCGCGACCAGGATCTGCTGCTGTGCTATGCCCTCAAATGAGAGGCGGGCCTCCGCTTCCGCAGCAAGAGACGGGGAGAACCCCTCTGGCGCTCCTGTCTCCGTCCTGTCGCCCTCAGGCGAGAACCGGAACGAGGCCGGTCAGTGATTCCAGGTCCCACCCGGCCAGTCCGGCGTACTGGCGGTACGTGGTCTCCAGAAAATCCAGGATCTCCCCCTCGGGATCTTGCGCCCGCCGGACCTCGGCGTACGGCAGAATGCATTCCCGCAATTCGGTATGGAAATACGAGGAGGCAGGACCAGTGTCGATGGTCTCGCATCCGGCGGGGGCGGGATAAAGGTACGAGTAGAAGGCCGCGTGGGGAAAACGTTCGTCGCCCGGCCAGAAGCCACACGTGAAGTTCTCTTCATTCTCCGCGTAACGCATGAAGCTGTAGCCCTTCGGCCAGTCGGTTCGATCCGGCAATCTTTTTCCGGAGAACCGCGTCGTATTGAGATCGAAGGACCCCCAGAAGAATTGCACCGGGCTGCTCTTGCCCCGGAAGTTCGTGCGGAACCGGTCCAGGATGAGACTGCTGCGCAGTTGGATTTGCCACCATTGGGTCACGTAGCCGCTGTCGTAGGAGGCGTGCTGGGTATCTTCGGCGAAGGGAATCGGATGAGCGACTTCCGAGGGAACGGGCGTAATTGTGACGTGGATATCCAGGGCGGCCAGGGCCGACAGGAACTCCTGGTAGAACTGGGCCACGGAGCAAGGTCTCAGGAGAAGATGCTGCTCCTGGCCCTTGTTCGTCGTGAGCGCCAGGGTATGGGCCAGAAAATCAAAATCCACCGCAAATGCCTTATCCTGGTAGGGAATGCGCCCTGTGGTCATCCCGCGCGGGGTAACCTCCAGCGCCACTTCCCACCATTGATTGAGAAACGGGCTGAGCTTCAGTTTTACCTTGCCGACGATCTGCATCCAGAGGTGCAGGGTAGCGCGGGTGTCTTGCCATTCTTCGTACGGCAGGGCACGCCAGACGGCGCGCGCGGTTCTCTCCTGGGCAGCAGGCATGGTCAGTCCGACATCAATCGATCAATGTAACAATACTCCCACGCCTCTCCCGGCTCAAAAGACCGGATCACCGGATGGTGGGTTTGGTGGAAGTGCTGGGTGGCGTGTTTGTTTTTGGAGCTATCACAGCAGCCGACATGTCCGCACGTAAGACACAGCCGCAGATGGACCCAGCGTTCTCCCATCCGCAGACATTCTTCACAGCCCTCCGGCGTCTTCGGGGCAACGTCGGTTTCCGCTTCTTCCAGATGTTTACACGAGGTATCCATAGCTCTTTACTCCTCCTTGCCCCATTCGTACGTGCTTTCCCCCGTGTCGGTTTCCTGGGATATTTTGCCTGTCCAAGTTGGCGATTTTCGTCTTGACACCCAGCATTTGGATAAGGTATAGTTACTTTCGGCTGCGGGGGGCAGCTCCAGGACCAGGATAGGTGCGCAACCGGCACGCGGCGTGGTACGTCAGTTTTCTGCGGGACGGGCACGGAACCGCGAAACGCGTGCAACGGACGGGAGGATCAAGTCATGAACCGATGGGTGCTGTCTGTCATACTCGCGGCGATGATGCCTCTGACGGTCTGGGGGGCGATCGTCTACTCCGGCTCGCAGAATGTGGTGATCCAACTGAGCCCCATGAATTCCATGTCTTCCATGGGGATCAACCTGGCTGAGCAGGGCGAGCGCTGGGATGACTTCCGGGTCGAGCTCTGGCTCGATACGGGCATGATGAACATGACCGGCATGTCGGCCATGATGGCGGACATGTCGGGGCCGTCCCTGACCATGATGACCCCGTCGAGCCGGTTGGCCCTCACGGCCCCCGGAGCCATGTTGCCTGTCGACATATCTAAAAGGATGGGGATGGACGCCGGCATGGGTATGGGAACGGGCATGGGCATGGGGATGGGAGGCATCCTCGGGTTCATGAATATGGCCGTGAATCTGCCGATGGGTTCCATGATCGGTCCGATGTCCGTCTTCCAGGATTGGGCGTATCTGTACAACGGCGGCGGGATTGATGATGAGGGCGGCTATGTCGGGATCATGACCCCGGACGGCCGCTACGGCTGGCTCCACGTCGAGGGCCAATCCGGGATCGACACCGAGACCCACAGCGTGGTCATCGACGGCTGGGCCTACGAGGACCGGCCGGGGGTGCCCGTGGCGGCGGGGGAGGGCCCCTGCGACTGGTTCCCGGGCGGGCCGCACAAGATGCACTGGCCCCAGGTGCCGGACTTCAGCCCCGCGGGCGTGGATGTCAGCGGCATGGGAACGGTTCTGGCGGATGATTTCAAATGCACGGCCAGCGGGCCCATCGCGCGCATTCATATCTGGGGCTCGTTTGCCCAGGATATCCTACCCGAGCGCGGCGCGGATTCCCTGGCCTTCGAGGTCAGTATCTACTCCGATGTCCCGGCCCAGCAGGGGGCCGCGAGCCGGCCGGGTACGCGCCTTTGGACCCGGACGTTCTCCCCGGGTGAGTACGCGGTTCGCCTGGTTCATGATGGGCCGGAAGGCTGGGCCGATCCGCTGCAGGACACCTATGCACGGGACAATCACCGGCAGGCCTACCAGTACAATTTCTGCGTGGATCAGGACGCGTTCGTGCAGCAGGAAGGGACGATTTACTGGCTGGTGGTCAAAGTGCTCGAATCGGTCGACGCCGCGTACCGCTTCGGCTGGAAGAGCACGGGTCCTGAATTGCGCTGGAACGATGATGCGGTGTGCCTTGCGCCCGACGGCAGTTGGCGAACGCTGGCCTATCCGACCGGCCATGAGTACGCGGGTCAGGCGCTCGATCTGGCCTTCGTCATCGACAGCGGACGGGACTTGCAGGCCCGGTACGATCTGGGCGATGCGCCCGATAGCTCCAACAGCCTGGGCACGGAGATGACCGCCTATCCGAAGGGTGGTCCGCCGAGCGTGGCGGCCAATTTCCCGACGGTGTACCAGGCCGGGTCGCCGCCCTATGGGCCGCTCCATCTCGGCCCCAAGGACCGGGCGTTCCTGGGCTATGGGGTCACACTGGAAAACGAGGCGGATATCGGGCCGGATGTGGACCCGTCGAACAATCTCGACCCGCCGGCCGATGCGCCGGACGCGGATGGCTCGGATGACGGTGTGATCGTGCCCCTGGCCCTGCCGGAGGCCAAGGCGGCCACGTTTGACTACGTCGTAACGGTGATCAACCCGGCGGCGATGCACCTGTACGTCAACGTGTGGTTCGATTGGAACCGCGATGGCGATTGGGACGATACGATGACCTGCCCCGATGGCGCGGAAGCCCCCGAGTGGGCCGTTCAGAATCAGGAGCTGAATCTGCCGGGGATCGGGCCGCACACTGTGGCGACTCCCTCCTTCCGGTCCTGGCATCCGAGCACACAGGGCGACCTCGATCCCATCTGGATGCGGATTACTCTGTCGGATACTCCCTGGGATCCTGCCTTCGGCGCCGGCGGCGCGGGGCCCGCGAATGGCTACGGCGCGGGCGAGACCGAGGACTACTACTTCCAGCCGAAGAACGAGCCTGCGCCGGCGACTCGCGATTGGGGCGATGCCCCAGGCACGCGCACGAGCGGCTATCCGACGCTGGCGGAGCACAGCGGTGCTCACCACACGATTGCCGGGCCGTGGTTGGGCGATGAGTTCGGCGGCCCGGATGCAGAGTCGGATGGCCAGCCGGACCCTAACGCGCTGGGCGACGATCTCCATGACAGCGATGATGAGGACGGTGTGTGGATTCCTCCGCTGATACAGGGAGAGCTGGCGATCCTCACGGTGAGCGTGGGCGGCGGCGGGGGCATCGTGCAGGGTTGGATCGACTTCAACGGCGATGGCGCCTGGCAGGATGCCGAGCAGGTGTTCAACGGCTATCTGCCCGACGGCACCCACACCATCCCGGTATCCGTGCCCCCGGATGCGGTGGTCGGCCAGAGTTTTGCGCGGTTCCGCATCAGTACCCAAGGCGGTCTGGAGGCCGAGGGCCCCGCCGCCAACGGCGAGGTAGAGGACTACGATGTCTCGATCCGCGCAGCGCCGCCCCAGTTGAAGCGGATCCAATGGCCGGACCTGACGTTCAACGGGATCGACATCCGCGTGGACAACAGCGACGGCAAGACCCGCCGGCTGGCTGATGACTTCAAGTGTACCGCTTCCAACCGGATCACCGAAGTGAGCCTGTGGGGCTCGTGGAAGAACGATCGCCAGGGCAAGATTCAGAAGATCCATTTGAGCGTCTATGCGGACGATCCGGCCGGCGCAGCCGGATTTGACAAGCAGAATCGTTTCTCCAAGCCCGCCCCGGACGTTCTGTGGTCCCGGTCCTTCGGCCCCACGGAATTCACCGAGACGCCGTACCACGTCGTGCGTGATGTCGGCGAGTGGTGGTGGGACCCGGCCACCGGGCAATTGGCGGCCGGCGGCGATACGGAGGTTTGGCGCGTCGATATCTCCATCAGTCCGCAGGATGCCTTCCTGCAGCAAGGGTCGCCGGCCAATCCCATCATCTACTGGCTGATGGTGCGCGTCGAGACGACCGAGGGGCAGTTCGGCTGGAAGACCCGCCGCTGGCCCGACCACTACATGGACGATGCGGTGTGGGATTTGGCCGCCCAGAAGCCGGCCGCGTGGAAGGAGCTGCGCTACCCGAAGAGTCATCCGTACTACGAAGCCCAGCAGAACTCGATCGACTTGGCCTTCGCGCTGACCTATACGGCGGAGGTCGTCGAGCATCCCACGACCAGGCCCGGGAGCGTGACGCAGTGCCCGGTCGTGGAAACGCAGTGTCCGGCGGTGGAGACTCGTTGTCCGGCGGTCAAAACCCAGTGCCCGACGTACGCGACGCGGTGCCCGACGGTAAGGACCCGGTGTCCCGCGACCGCGACAAAATGCCCGCCGGTTGCGACCCGCTGCCCCACAGTCAAGACCAAATGCCCGACAACCGCCACCCGCTGCCCGCCGACCAGGACGAAGTGCCCGGCGATGGCGACGCGCTGCCCCGAGTCGCTGACGAAGTGCCCGCCGACGCCCACCAAGTGTCAGGTCGTGGAGACCCAATGCCCGGCGGTGGCCACGAAGTGTCCGGTCTCGCTGACCAAGTGCCCCGAAGCGCCGACGAAATGTCCGGCGGTGACGACGAAGTGCCCGCCGACGGTGACCCAATGCTCGACGGTTGCCGGGGCGGCGACCCAGTGCCCGGCCGTGCTGACTCAATGTCCGCCGGTGACAACGCGGTGCCCTGAATCTCTCACCAAGTGCCCGCCGACCGCGACCCAGTGTCAGGTTGTGGAGACCCAATGCCCGGCCGTGGCCACGAAATGTCCGGCCGTGCTGACCAAATGTCCTGAATCCCTGACGAAATGTCCGCCGACGGCGACCAACTGCCAGGCGGTGGACACCCAGTGCCCGGCGGTGGAGACGAAGTGTCCCCCGGCGGCTACGAAATGCCCGGTTTACGCCACCCGGTGCCCGGAGGTGCTGACCAAGTGTCCGCCGACGGCGACCCAATGCCAGGTGGTCGAGACCCAGTGTCCGGCGGTGGAAACGAAATGTCCGGCTGCGCTGACCAAGTGCCCCGAGTCGCTGACGAAGTGCCCGCCGACGCCGACCAACTGCCAGGCCGTGGATACGCAGTGCCCCGCCGTAGCGACGAAATGCCCGCCGGTCACGACAAAGTGTCCTCCCACGGCAACTCAA
>JAMCWO010000374.1 GCA_023481165.1 Planctomycetota bacterium
CTCCGAACATCCGAACACCTGGAACAATGCGGTCGTTCTCGGAGAACCTGGAATGGGGAAGTCAACCCTCTTCCTTCGTTGGATCACCGAGATACTGGGCAAGAAGGGTGGCTCCACCATAGTGGTCCTGGACCCCCATGGGAGCCTTGTGAGGGCAATCATCGCCCTCCTTCCCCCAGACCTGGCCAGGGAGACGGTCCTGCTCGACCAGTTGCCGCCAACGCGGGAGCTGAAATTGCAGGCGATCCGCATCGGAGACTTCGGCATCGCAGCCATCCCGTGCGAGGTCTACGGGCGCACGGGGCTGAAGATCAAACAGGACAGCCCCTTGAAGCCGACGATGAACATCAGCCTGGCCAACGGCGGCGAGGGCTACCTGCCACCGCCGGACCAGTTCCCGCTGGGCGGCTACACCACGTGGCGGGCCCGCACCAGTTGTCTGGAAGTGGAAGCGGAACCAAAGATTGCCAACGCGGTGCTCGAATTGCTGTCCGCGCTGGCGAACAGTTAGATGCCCATGAGCAATGAGGGTCTCATCATGCATGCTGTCGGCCACCGTTTCATCCTGTTCGGTTTCGCGTTTCTGCTGTTGAACAGCCCGCTTGCAGCAAAGGACTCAGCGGGAGGCACTGTTGGCCGGAAGGACGCCGGGGAGACAGAGGGTCGCTTCACCCAGAATGGCTTTCTGAAGATCGACGGCGCACCGCGCCTAATCCTCGGCCTGTATGAGTTGCCCCGCGATGATGGGAAGCTCGCGGAGATAGCCGCCCACGGCTTCAACCTCGTTCGGGTCCCGCAGGACTCCAGCGCGTTGGACCGTGTGCACAAACAGGGGCTCTACGCGTGGATTTGCCTCGGCTCGGCGGTCCAGCTCAACCCGAATGATGCCCGGAGCGAGCAAAGATTGGCCGAGACGATCAACACGTTCCAGGAGCATCCGGCACTGCTAGTGTGGGAACTGCCGGATGAAGCACTCTGGAATATCTGGTGGTCGCGCTTTCCCTGGATCTTCGGCGGCCAGCAGAACGACTTGGGCAAACGTCTCGACGCCGCCAGGGCCGACACGCCGGAGGCCACCATCGCCGAAGGGCGTTCACGATTGAATCGAGCCAATGACTACACGGAGCGCGGGCTCTGGAAACAGGCCGAGGAACTCTACGATGGGCTGTGGACGGAGCTCAAGGCAGACAACCCTCACCCCACCTGGAAGATGTCCCGATGTGCCGCAGAGTCCGACAGCCTCATTGACGCCACAGTGCGCGGCTGCCGTGTGGTACGGCAACGCGATGGCCGGCATATTCTCTGGCAGAATCACGCACCGCGCAATTCCGTCGCCGGCTTGCGAAAGTACAAGCAGATGGTCGACGCCGCCGGGTGCGACATCTACCCGGCGCCGGCCAACTACGGCGTCGGCCACAGCGATCTGAAGGATATGAATCTCAGCTCCGTCGGGGCTTACACGGACCGGATGCGCGCAGCGGCGCCAGGCAAAGCCGTCTGGATGGTCCTCCAGGGATTCGGCTGGCGAGATCTAAGCAAAGAGGGAAAGAACGAGCCGGACGCAAACAAGGGCCGGCGGCCCCGCCTTGCCGAGACGAGATTCATGGCCTATGATGCCCTCGTGCATGGGGCTAATGCCATCCTGTACTGGGGGACAGACTACATCGAGAAAGACAGCGCTCTGTGGAAAGACCTGATGAAGACGGCCAGGGAACTCCGGGCCCTGGAACCGGCCCTCGTGGGCGGGCCCGTCGAAGGGACGCCGGCGGCCGCAGCCGATGAGACCTACGGCTCGATCGACGGCCAGGGGCCCAGGCTGATGCTGCGCCGGGCCGGCAATCACTGGGTTCTGATTGCCGTCAACGAATACCCACAGGGCATTTCTTTCCAGGTGAAGCAATTACCGAAAGAGATGGAAGGCAGGACGCTTTACCGGCTCTATTCCGAGGAGACCCAAGTTGTGACCAATGAAAGCTTCCGCGACGGCATTCGCGGTCTTGGGGTCCATGTCTACGCCACTAGCCGCGAATTCGAATCGAGGTAGAGAGCCACGTCTTGGGGATGGACTAAGCGACTGGCAACCTGTTTTGGAAATGCATCATGCCTATTCGAATTGCGACAATGCTTTTCCTGATATGGGTCATCTCCTCGCCCCTGCTGGCCCAGGAGATACCCCCGATCCCCGCGACCGACTACGAGGTAGTGGATGATCTGTCCTATTCTCAGTCGACAGCCCAAGCGCTTTGGGAGCCTATGGGCCGAACGAAGCCTGTCTCCATCGTGCACGTCGGAGGCCGGAATGCCCTGAGAATGCCCTGCCAGTTCCAGGGTACCGGCGTCGAACGCGCTTCCTGGGATCGCCGCCTCAATCTGGATCTGGCCTGGTGTACGGGTTTGCAGTTTCTGTTCTACTGCCGCGACGCAACGCCCGTGTCCAACTTCACGGTCTACCTGCACAGCGGCGACGGGTGGTATCGGAGCGACTTCAGCCCTTCTGCTACAACCACGTGGACGCCCGTCCAGATCCGGAAGAAAGACATGGCCGTCGAGGGTCGCCCGGCCGGCTGGGGTAGAGTCGACACGATACGCATCTCCGCCTGGCGCGGCCAGGATGTGGACACGGAGTTCTACATCGCCGCGCTCGGCATGTTCGGCAAAGGCGGGAAGATCGCCATCGTCCGTAACGACTCCGTGGCCGGCAGTGCCCCGGGGGAACTCGATACGGTGAAACGATACACCGATGTCATGGCACAGTTTCTGGATCGTGCCGGACTTTCCTATGTCGTGGCGAGCGACGTCGATGTCACCGCACAGAGGCTCAAGGGCACCTCACTCGTCATCCTCCCGTACAATCCGAAGATGCCGGACTCGGCGGTTGATGCGATCGCGAGATTCCTCCGCGAGCACGGAAAGCTGATCGCCTGTTATCACCTGCCGAAGGATCTGGAGCCGGCGGTGGGCATCCGCAACGGTGGACACGTTCCACAGAAGTACGCGGGATACTTCTCCTCGATCCGGCCCTCTGAGAAACCACTGGAGGAAATGCCGCCGGTCACCGGGCAGAACTCATGGAACATCAACGAGATGTCGCCTGTCGCAGGAAGAAGCTATATCGCGGCGTGGTGGCATGCAGCCGATGGTCAGTCCACCGGCAAGCCCGCGCTCCTGGTCAGCGACAACTGCATCTGCCTGACCCATGTTCTCACACCGGACGATCGCGCCAACAAGCTGCGCCTGCTTCTGGCTATGGCCGGTCATTGGGTCCCGGAACTCTGGCGTGAGGCCGCCAATGGAGCGATGGAACGTATCGGCAGGTTGGGCCCCTACGAGGGCTATGACGCCGCTTACCGAGGCATACAGGAGCTTGCCTCCTCACCGAGCAATGCTCTCTCAGTTCTTCAATCAGCGGACGAGCGGCGAAAACAGGGCTTAGCCCTGCTGTCGGAGGGTCAGTTCTCTCCGGCCATGATGGCTGCCGAGGACGCACAGCAAGCCATGATCCGTGCCTACTGCCTGGCCCAGACGCCTTCCCCGGGAGAACATCGGGCCTTCTGGTGCCATAGCGCGTTCGGCGTGGAGGGTATGGACTGGGATTGTGCCATCAAGCTCCTGGCGGACAACGGTTTCACCGCCCTCTTGCCGAACATGTTGTGGGGCGGCGTGGCTTTCTACAGGAGCGAGGTGCTGCCCACGTCGGCCACGGTGAGCGAAAAGGGCGATCAAATCGCGCTGTGCCTCGCCGCGTGCCGCAGGTACGGCGTCCAATGCCACATCTGGAAAGTCAACTACAACATGGGCTCGGCCACGGACAAAGCGTTCGTAGCGCAGAAGAAGGCGGAGGGTCGAACCCAGGTCAACGCGGACGGTTCGCCCAATGACCGGTGGCTGTGCCCTTCGCACCCGGAGAATCAGAAGCTGGAGATCGAATCCATGCTGGAAGTCGCGCGGAAATACGAGGTCGACGGCCTGCACTTCGACTACATCCGCTATCCGGATCGCGACGGTTGTTTCTGTCCAGGATGCCGAGCCAGGTTTGAGGCGGCCATCCGAAGGAAAATCAAGAACTGGCCGGCCGATGTGCGCAACGAGGGAGAGCTGGCCACCCAGTGGTGGGATTTCCGCCGGCAGCAGATCACGACGGTTGTGGCGGCCGTCGCGGAGCAGGCCAGGCAGATTCGACCAGGCATCAAGATCTCCGCGGCGGTCTTTCCGAACTGGCCGGCGGACCGCGACGCCGTGGGACAGGACTGGAAACTCTGGTGCGAGCGGGGGTATCTCGATTTCGTCTGTCCCATGGACTACACTTCCTCCGGCAGCCATTTTCAACACCTGATTCAGCCGCAGCTTGTCTGGGCCGGCAAGGTCCCCTGCTATCCGGGGATCGGCTTGAGTACCTGGAGCGACACCACGGATATCTGCCGGCTGATCGAGCAGATCAACGTCACCCGCCAGTTGAAGACAGGAGGTTTTGCGATCTTCAACTATGGCGCCACCGAAGCGGCCCAGATCCTTCCCCTGCTGGGAGAAGGCATGACACGAAAGAAATGGGGACCCCAAACGCAATGAATTGCGTTTGGGAACTCGATACGGCTGTGTTCTCGAAACACTTGAGTGTGGGAGGTCAACATGTGTGCAGAGAATCGCAATGACGAGAGTCGACCAATGGAGCACGGGTGCTGTGATGGGGCCGGAGCGAATCTGGCCGTAAGCCGCCGGAGCCTTTTGGGCGGGTTGGGAGTCGTAGCGGCCGTGAGCGGTCTCACAGGAGCAGATTCGTCGCCGGACAAGTCTGCGGGAGCCGGACGTAAGGTCAAGGGTGAACCTCTGCCCAAAGGGCGGGCCCTGCGGGTACTGCCGGCCCTGATGTATAACCTGGAACGGCGGCAGGAGAAGACGAGCTGGCGCAGCTATGGGGGACTATCTACGGAGGCGGATGTCGCGGCGGAGATCGGCCGGATCGCGGGAGAATTGCAGCAACTGGTCGAGAAGGCGGAATTCCCGATCAAGGTGCTGCCGCTGGCGAGCATTCGCGACGAGGCTGCCGCCAAGCAGCTCGCCGGAGCGGAGGCGGATGTGATTATCCTCTATGCGGCGTCCGGCGGGACGAACCTCGTGAACGCCGTGGCGGCGTCCAAGACCCCGATGATCATGTTCATCCGTCACAAATCCGGACCATTCTACCTATGGTATGAGATTGCCCACTGGCGTTTTCTGCGGGCCAACGGCGACACGTTCGTCGGCGGCAGCACGGATACGCAGGACATCGTAGTCGATGATTATGGTGAGATGCTGTGGCGGCTGCGGGCCCTCTATGGATTGGCCAACGCCAGGGGAACGAAGATGCTCGCTATCGGCGGCCTCATGGCCTATAGCGAGCCGGCGCAGACCTTGGGACCTGCCCACGCCAAAGAGGTCTGGGGTTATGGGATCGAAACCATCACCGAGGAGCAATTCGCCAAGCATCTCGCGAAGGCCCGCCACGATCCGAAGATGGTGAAGGAGGCCCAGCAGCGGGCGGAGGTACTGCTCTCGACGCCGAATGTCACCCTCAAGACCGAGCGGAGATTCGTCGGCAACTCCTTCCTGGCTCTGGCGGTCTGCGAGCAGTTGCTGGCACAGACCGGGGCTTCGAATTTCGGCTTCGGCCGCTGCATGGGCCGGCCGGTGATCGAGATACTGGACACACCGCCCTGCTTGCTGACGAGCCTGGCCAACGATGCAGGGTACACGGCCTATTGTCACACGGATCTGTCGCACACGCTGCCCGGTGTCCTCCTGCGGTGGATCGCGGGCCGGCCCACGTTCGTGTGCAACTCCCATTTCCCACATGATGGTCTGTTCACGG
Source organism: Planctomycetota bacterium (assembly GCA_023481165.1). Lineage (GTDB taxonomy): Bacteria > Planctomycetota > Phycisphaerae > Sedimentisphaerales > Anaerobacaceae > PLanc-01. The sequence continues at coordinate 5,846 of JAMCWO010000374.1, forward strand.
TCGCCCACTGCGCCGCCCCGCGGAAAATGAACGGCGTAGACTACGAGCCGGCCACGATCATGACCCACTATGAATCCGACTACGGCGCCGCCTGCCGCGTCGAGTATCCCAAGGGCCAGACGGTCACCGTCGTGATTCCGAATCTGCGCTGCACGAAGTGGCAGGGCTTTCGGGGAACCATCGTCGAGTCGCCGGCGTTCCCGGCCTGCCGGTCCCAGATCGAGATCGCGATCGACGGCGACTGGCGCCGTCTCGTGGCCGAGATGGAAGGCTTTCACACCCAGATCGTCTACGGGGACTACCTGCGCGAAGTCGGCTATGCCCTCAAGAAACTGGGCAAAGTCCAGTGGCAGTCCTATAGCGGCGTCTGAGCGGGTCAGTCTCTCTGGTACTTCGGCAGTTCATCCCGATGGATCACCGCCGGATCGCTGAGCATCTCCTTGACATTCTGATTCGTCGCCAGGCTCCATTTGGCGTTCCAGCACATGAAGTAGCAGGTCTTCGGAAAGTTCTTCTTCACGCCTTCGAGGAACCGCCGATAGTCATAGTCGCCCGGCGGATTGCGCGAGCCGTACGGGCCGTACTCCGAAAATCCGAAAGGCTTGTTCAGCGCGACGATCTCCTCATACCCTCGGACATGCTCGGGGTCGAGGAAGTCTGTATAAGCATCCAACCCTACAATATCCACGTACTCGTCCCCGGCACAATAAGCGGCAGTCTGCTTGCCGTGGTTCGGCCCGTAGACCCAGAGCAGATTGTCCAGTCCCTTGGTCTTACTGAAGTAGTCGAACATGTGCCGCCACACGGCGATGAACGATTCGGGCTTCTGAGCCCCCCACCAGAACCAGTCACCATTCATCTCGTGAAAGGGACGCCACAGCACCACGACGCCCGCCGCCTTGAGCTCCAGCAATCCGTCCGCGATCAGATCGAGCTCCTGCATCCAGCGTTTGTTCGTGTCCGTCCCTTCCTTGAGCACCTCCACGATATCGACACCCCTGTCGCGCAGGCCGCCGCCCTTGGGATTGGCCGGGTTGTACAGGTGGGCCATGATGCTCACCAGCCCCCCTTGCTTCCAATACTCGATCGCCGCCGCATTGGGGACCTTGGTCGTGATACTGCCCCGGCGAAAGTCCGCATAGTCGGCCCCCAAGAGCGCCGGCCATTGTCCCGTCGCCTCGTGAATCCGCTCCATGATCTTGAGATTCGCGCCGTTGCCGAAATCGGTGAACTGCCCGGAGACAATCCGGCCGTCGGTCTTGCCCGCGAGCGAATAGAAATACTCCAGCACCGCCTTGACCTGCGGATTCGACTGCCGATTGGCCGGCTCGACCGCCCCCGCCGCCGATACGCACACCGCCGCCAGAATCCAACTCACCACGACCCGTCTCATAGAGTCCTCCTTCCCCCGACGCGCAGCGGCGCTGCGGGCCTGGAAACATGATCTCGGTACGGGTGGCACCCATCAGCGTCACCCAAAAGCGATTATCCCCCTCCCTCAGCGCGATGTCCAGCCTATTGGGCCCGAGCAACGTCGACACGTGGTCCCGGCTCGTCCGGGTGGCAGCGGCAAACGGAGTCTTCGGAGCTTGCCGATGGTTCATCGGATTCGCAAGACCATCGGCAAGCCGCCGCTTGCCGCTGCCACCCGGAACTGAATTGCGGCTATTCGAATGCCTGTAATGGAGCCGCCTGCTCATCAGGCCAACTTTTTGCCAGCGTGGTCACAGGCAACTTCATCGTGCAGCGCCAGGACGGGCGATTTCGTCGTTGTGAGCCGAAGTGCCGCCGGTCTCCGCCAGGCTCGATCCCCCATATTGAGGGAGCTATGCACGGCTATTTTCGTCGCCGGTAATGGGCCATCATGACTTCGCGCCACTTGCCGTCGTCGCCCAGCATGTGCGATCTGAGCACGCGATGATCGTCGCTCTTGATCTCGATCACGTCCTTGAACATCGCCATTTTCCCCTCGGCGGACATGTCAGGACCCTCAGTGTTCAGCGTCAACACCTCCTCGGCGGCATTCAGGCCGCCATCGTACAACCACAGATGGGTCATCATCGACCCGATAAAGGTGCCCACAAACCGCTGTTTTTGCGGATCGAAGCCCAGCGTCATGATCATCGTGGCCAGGCTGCCGTCGGGCATCTCGCTTTGTCCTTCGGCCAGAATCCAGAGGCCGCCGAGCGAGCGCACGCTTTCGGTGCCGGTGAACTTCTCCGGGGGTTTGCCGGGCACCATCGTCATCTCGCCTTCAAACGTCCATTCGCCGACGAGTTTCTGCAGCCACTGGTGTTCCTTCTGGGGCTCAACTTTCATCGACTCCTGTACCGCCGTGCCGCGTGCCTCAGCCTCTTCCTGCTCCCAGGCCGCTTCCGCTTTTGTCTTTATTCTGGTCGTATTCATGGCCAAATCTCCTTTCGCTTGCCCTCCATGCACCATCCAACCGACCGCAGGCCAATCTGCGCTCTTCTATTTTTACGACCCCCGTCTCAGGACGATGGGCGGCCTGCCGTAAGGAAATTCCTCACGACACGAGCGCCTCCCGCCCCCATCTCGCAGGCTTTCAACAGACATCGGGAAGAGTGCGGGGCGGGTCGGGCTCCCAAACGCGATTCTTCCGCGTTTGGGGACCCGGTTCTACATGGTTGGTCCGGTGCTGCGGGACTGACAACGGGCTTGTGGGCTCGGTTACGCCCAACCGGCACGGGGGAAACAACGCCGAGCCGCCACCGCATTCCGGTCGCACCCTTTGGGGTCCCCACCCTGCGACCGACCACGTTTGTGCAACAGTTGAAAACGTAAAACACCCCACGAGTGGGAAATTCTTTATCCCTTTTGGCGCAAAGAGTTATGCGCCTTCGGGCGTGACGCGCACACAGAATTTCGGCACGATTCGTGCAACACGGCCCCTAGGTAGAGAGACACTCTAGTCCGAGGCGGACACTCGGATCTATGATTTATGATTTGAAAGCGGAAGGAAGAGGCATGAGGATGCGGGGCAGATGAATTGCGGATCGAATACAGAGTTGCGCCAGGACCGCCCGGCTTGGGACCTTACGGCCTTCAGCCGTTCCAGGGCCGGTTGTACAAACAAACCCAATCGGCCGGAGCGAATCATCCAAAACAAACCCAATTCCGCCAGCCGCCGCGCCGAGACCGGCGAGGCCGATCTCGCGAAACAAAGCCAATTGCCCCCGGAAGGTGTCGGGCGGGGACGCCCGACCCACAAAGAGGCAAGGGGCGATTGTGCCAAACAAACCCAGTTTCGGCCGTTGCGACTGCGGAGAGCCCTCATTACTCCAGCATTCCACCATGCCAATCCGATGCCGATTATGCAAAACGAAGCCAAACTTAGGCAGACTGGGGAATCTGAGCAAAGGCGGTCATCGCATGTGGGGCGACCTCACCGGAAAGTGGAACGTGCAAAACGAACCCAATTCCTCGATTGCGGATTACGGATTTCGGATTGCGGATTCAAGACAGACCTGCGGTGGGACGCCCCCTGCGTCTTGCCGTCTCGGCCGGCGCGGGCCGGTTGTACAAACGAACCCAATTTCGCCAGCCGGGCCAGGGCCGCAGGGGCGAGGGACGGGGAGTGAATCGTGCGAGACAAAGCCAATTCGGCCCGGGGGTTCCGGCGAGTCTTGGAGGAGACATCAAGATGACCGAACCCTCGCGATATATGCCGGAGGTGACGGTGGGGGTTCCTTGGCCGGCGGCAAGGTATTGCCAGAGAGCGGCATGTTGTGCCATCATAGAGGCTGCCGCGTGCAGAAGTACCGTATGGGAACTGACATGGGAGATGTTCGATGAACCGACGAGCTTTCCTCGAATGGACCACGTTAGGGGCCGCACAGGCTCTGGGAGCAAACCGGGTTTTGGCGAATTCGTCCGGGCGGGCACGGTCGGCCCCGGCCTTCCACCTGCGGCGATTTGAATGGGAGGAGGCCACGATAGGCGACCTCCAAGCGGCGATGGCCAAGAGCCGCCAGACGGCCGTGTCCCTGACCCGGGCCTATCTGAGACGGATCGAGGATCTCAATCAGCGAGGTCCGGCGCTGCGGGCCGTTATCGAGGTCAATCCGGATGCGCTGGCGATCGCGAAGGACCTCGACAGGGAGCGCAAGGTCAAGGGGCCGCGCGGGCCGCTCCACGGCATCCCCGTGCTGCTCAAGGACAACATCGGCACCCATGACCGCATGACCACCACCGCCGGGTCCCTGGCCTTGGCCGGCTCGATTCCGCCGCGGGATTCCTTCGTGGCCCAGAGGCTGCGGGAGGCCGGTGCCGTGATTCTGGGCAAGGCCAACCTCAGCGAGTGGGCCAACTTCCGGGGCCACCGATCCTCCAGCGGTTGGAGCGGACGCGGCGGACAGACGTGCAATCCTTGTGCCCTGGACCGCAATCCTTCCGGCTCCAGCTCAGGCTCCGCAGTGGC